>JACQAX010000382.1 GCA_016194795.1 Deltaproteobacteria bacterium
AGCTGGCGCGCGAGCGCGCGCGACCAGGCGTACTCCTTGGTCGGCGGCGGCATCCTCAAGCCGGTGTCGACCTCGAGACGCTCGATCCACCCGAGGATCTCCTCGAAGTTGGCGGAGGCCTTCAGGAACACCCGATGCTCGGTGGCGCACGTCTTCGTCAGCCGCGACAGGCCGTCGACGGCCGACTCGCCGGAAAGCGGGCGCGCCAGCTCGCACCACCAGCGACTTTGCGGCTGCACGACCTCGAACGCCGTCGAGCGCTCGGCGAGCCAGTTCTCGGTCGCCGGCGCGTGCGACAGCCGGCGAAGCTCTCCGGCGGCGACGCACGCGTCGAGCCAGCGCGCGAGCCACCCGGCGCGGTCGATGGAACGGACGTTGAGCTGAGGCGCCTTGAGCGGCTCGAGCCAGCCCAGCATGCGCTTCAAACCCAGGTTGACCTGCGCGCGGCGCGAGTGGTGCCCGTCGAGCACGACGAAGGGCGGGCTCGGCACCAGCCCGGCCGGCAGCGTTTGCAAGCGCCAGAGGGTCACGTGGCCCGTGTCGAAGACCGGCGGCGTGCCCTCGACGAGCTTCGAGAGGCCCGCTCGCCAGGCATCAGGGTCGAGGTCGGCCACCAGATGGGAGGGCCAGGGGTTCATCCGGAGGCTTTTCATGAGCTCGCTCTTGTCGGTGGCCGAGCGACGAAAGGTGCGCTCGTGCGGAAGCACGTCTCCGGCGCGAAAGCCCGCGCCGAGCAGCCAGCGCGAGAGATCCTCGGTCGCGAGCCGCAGGACATAGTAGCCTTTTCCGAGCCAGCGCACCTGGCCGCGCGACCACGGCGGCGCGAGCGACGCGCTGCCGGTTCCGCCACGCACCGGGAACACGACCTGGCCCCCCGAAGGGGTCATGCGCGCAGACTCCGGATGACGAAGACGACGGCCAGCACGGCCAGGATCATCGCCGCGACCATGATGGCGGCCCAGACGTGGCCCTTCTCGAGGCCCAGTATCGAGCCCGGCGCGCGCGTGCCGCCGGGAGCATTGGCCTGAAGCTCGGGGTTGCTGTAGGCGAGCGGCGCGTGGTGCGCCGGCACGACGCGCTGGAACTGGTTGGAGATCTCCTGGGCCGAAGGTGGGCGCGCGGGAGCGGCGGCGGCCTTGCCGCTTTGCGGCCCCGGCGGCTGGGCCTGAGGCTGCGCGGGCGACGGCGCGCGCGGAGCGGGCGCGGCGGCGGCGGCAGGACGTGCGGGCGCCGCCTGCGGGTGGGCTTGCGCCGGGGCGCCGGGCGATGGCGGGCGCTTGATGGTGATGATGCCGGTCGCATCGGGGTTCACGTTCTCGCCGGCCGAGACGTCCGCGGGCTGCAGGCCCGGCGGCGTCTTGTCGTCGGCATGCCCCGAGATGTCGGGCTGGGTGGTCTCGAGATCCGGCTGCGTCGACTCCTCGTCGGTCGTCGCGCGCGCGACGACCACGTTGTCGAGCCCGAGAAAACGCTTCACCTCGCTCGTCTCGTTCATGCCGAACCAGTAGCTGTTCTCGGGACAGAGCTCGTCGTCGACCTCGAGCATGCCCTGCTGCACCATCGATCTCACCTGGTCGGTGAGAAACGGGCCCATCACGCTCACTCCCGTGACGAGCACGCCCTGCGCGCGGTCGGCGCCCGGAAACGTGGCGTTCTTCCGCACCAGCCACTGAATCTGATCTTGCGTCGTCCCGTTGGCCATTAGCTCCGGCTCCTCATCTGGCTGCCCCCGCCGCCGCGGTCACGAGCGACTTGATGTCCTGGTCGTTGAAACGAATCCCGCCGCCGACAAAGAAGCTTCGATTGTCGCTGCTCGTGAGATAGTCGACGCCGCCCCAGACGTAGAACGGGCGGTAGATGCCCACCTCGCCCCCGAGATTGACCTGGGGCTTGTTGCCCTTCGAGAAGCGGTAGGCCTCGGCGGTGAGGCGCGCGCGATCCTCGAGCAGGCTGTAGTCGACGGCGGCGCCGCCGGTGCTCTCGAACAGCCCGATGCGGAACGTGACGTCGGCGAAGCGCTTGGCGAACTGCGCGTTGAAGCCGATGCCGAGCGGGTCGGTGGTCTTCGTCTCCGACGAGCTCGTCGCCGCGCTGGCCGTGCCCGGGTTCGAGACCGTCGTGACCGTCTGCGTGGCCGTGATGCCCTGCGGGCGCGTCGAAAGGCCAAACAGATAATATTTATCGTACGTCGGCTGCAGGATCAGCGAGAAGGCCGAGCGCGAGCCGCCGATGTTCGTCAGCGCCGCCGTGCGGGCGTCGACCAGCACCTGCAGCTTGTCGGCCTTCGTCACGAACTTGTTGACGCCCGAGAGCGCCGAGTTGAGCTTGTCGACCGTCTCGCTGTCGGTGAGCAGCTTGCCGATCGTCCCCTCGCCGCGGTTCACCTTGGAAGTGATGTCGCGCACGTTGGCGGCGACCTCGGCGAACCGGTCGGCGAGGTCGCCCAGCTTGTCCATCCCGGCCAGGCCCTCCGAGAACTGCTCCATGTTGTCGAGGATGCGGTCGAGGCGCGTGCCGTCCTGGCCCTCGCCCGCGCCCTTGAGGGCGTCCTTGAGGAGGTCGGTGATCTCTTTCAGGTTGTCGACGAGCTGGGTGGTCTTGGCGGTGAGCTGGTCGAGCGACCCGCTGGCCGTGCCCTCGGCGATGAAGGCGCCCTCGGCGAGCACGGGCTTCGTGTCGGTGCCCGGATGCAGCTCGAGGTATTTGTCGCCCAGGAAGCCGATCGCCTTCACCGCGAGAGTCGCGTCGCTGTGGATCGCGAGGTCGGCGGCGATCTCGACGGTGATGCGCGCGCGCTTGCCGGCGAGCTCCATCTTCGTGAGCTGGCCGACGTCGAGGCCGGCCATCTTCACCTTCGTCTTCGAGAGCAGGCCGGTGGCGTCCGAGACGTTGGCGTAATAGGTCTTCGTGCCGTTGAACGAGAACTGGTTCTGCGTCAGCCGCGTCGTCATGAAGACGAGGGCCGCGATCGCCGAGAGGACGAATACACCCGCTTTGAGCTCGGCCGTCATCCTTGGGCTCCTTGGCTACGCATGCATCTCTTTTCTATGGCGCTCTTCGGCGTCGAGGAACTCGCGGGCCATCGGGTGGTCGGTTTTGCGAAACTGGTCGGGCGTGCCCCAGAACACGATCTGCCCGTCGAAGAGAAAGGCGATGTGGTTGGCCGAGTAGAGCGCCGACGGGATGTCGTGGCTGATGACGATCGACGTCAGCCCGAACCTCTTGTTCGTGTCGACGATCAGGTCGTCGACCATCGCGCGCGTCACCGGGTCGAGGCCGGTGGTCGGCTCGTCGTACAATAAGATTTCCGGCTCGAGCACGATCGCGCGCGCGAGTCCTACGCGCTTCTTCATGCCGCCGGAGAGCTCGCTCGGAAACTTGTCCATCGACGTCTCGGGCTGAAGGCCCACGGCCTCGAGCTTTTCGGCCACGATCCTGCGCATCTCCTCGCGCGTGAGGCCCTTGCGGTGCTCGACGAGCGGAAACGAGACGTTCTGGAAGACGGTCATGTCGTCGAAGAGCGCGGCATACTGGAAGAGCATCCCGAAGTGCTTGCGCATCTCGTTGAGCCCGCGCGAGTCCTTGTACGGGATGTGCTCGCCGAAGATGAGCACCTCGCCGCTGTCGGGCTGGAGCAGGCCCAGGATGTGCTTGAGCATCACCGACTTGCCCACGCCCGAGGGCCCGAGCACGAACGTCACGTCGCCCTTGGGCACGACGAGGTTGAGCCCCTTGAAGACCTGGTAACGGCCTCCACCGAAGCTCTTGTAAACATCGCGAATCTCTACTGCGATGCCATCCTTGCTCAAACCGCCCCAACCCTCCTGGTTGCAATGCCTTTTAAAGCTGCCGGTACAACAACGCTCTGATGACGAGCGTGAGAAAATAGTCGCCGACGAGAATCAGAACCAGCGTCACGACCACCGCCTCGTTCGTGGAGCGCCCGACCGCCTCGGCTCCGCCCTTCGTGTAGTACCCCTTGAACGTCCCTATCGTAGAAAAAATTATCCCAAAGGCCGCGGCTTTAATCAATCCTTGTATGAGGTCGCGAACTTGGACGATTTCCTGGAGATGGGAAAAAAAGATCACCGGGTCGATGTTGAGAAGATAAACGCCCGTGCCGTAGCTGCCCACGTTTCCGATGAAAACGAACAGCGCGCAGAGCAACGGCATCGCCAGGAAGCTGGCAAGGATCCGCGGCACGACCAGGTACTGGATCGAGTTGACGGCCATCACGTCCATCGCGTCGATCTGCTCGGTCACGCGCATCGTGCCGAGCTGGGCCGCCATCGCGGCGCCCGCCCTGCCCGTGACGACGATCGCGGTGAACACCGGCCCCAGCTCGCGCACGAAGCCGATGGCGACCGCCGGCCCCACGAGCGGCGCCGGGTCGATCATCCGGAAACCGAAGTAAATCTGCACGGCAAACACCATCCCCGTGAAGATTCCCGTGAGGCACACGATGAACGCCGAGGCGTTGGCGACGAAGAGGAACTGTTCGAGAAAAAGCCGGAACCGGAACGGCGGCCGCACGCACCAGCCGAGCATCTGGGCGAAGAAACGCGCGATCAGCCCCGTCTGCTCGACGAAGCTGATGCAGCCGGCTCCAACGGAGGCCACCCAGGCGATCATGAATATATCCTCGGAACGCGCGCCGAGATC
>JACQAX010000347.1 GCA_016194795.1 Deltaproteobacteria bacterium
GCCGGTGCGCGCGTCGACGAGCTGGGAGCGGTCCGTAAGGTCGACCACGTCGCCGATCGACGTGTCGCTGTCCTTGCGGAAGATGTCCTTGAAGTAGCCCGCGATCGAGTCGTCATGCACGAGCACTTCCCAGCCGCGGTTGCCGAGATTGCCGGGAACCGGGTTGCCGGTCGGCGAGTAGTTCTCCGAGCCGACGAGCAGGTCCTTGCCGTCGACGACGATGTACTTGGCGTGGTCGAAGCGAAAACGACGCTTGCTTAAGCTAGGCGCCGAGAACGAGTTGGTCACGGGCTTCGACGACATGACGTAGAGATGGTCCTCGCCGCCGGCCTGGGCCATCGCCTTGGCGAGCTGGGCGCGGATTTTCTTTCCGCCGGCTGAAACGCCACCGACCGGCTGGCCTTCCTCGAGGATCTCGACGTGCAACCCGTCCTTGATGCGGTCGACCAGGGCATCCGCCACGTCCTGCGACGAGAGATCGTAGATGTTCACGAGAAGGTAGGACTTGGCCGTCTGGATCGCCTGGATCGTCAGCGCGAGATTATTGAACGGGGCCTCGGCTACTTTCACTGGTACTGCGAATGCCGGAGTAAAGCTCAACAGCAAGAACGCGATCAGTGCTCTCATGGTGTGTCCCTCTTCCGCTCTAAGATGAGCAATAGGCGTACCAGGCGGCCAACAGCTTGATAGTCAGGATTTTGTCAGCAAAAGGCGCAGTGATGCAAAGCAAAAGAGTGGGGTGGTTTTTTTATGATGGTGCGTTTTTGCGAGGAGAATTTTCGCGGCTCGCCGTGCATCGCGATGCGCTACCAGCTTCCGTGCTCCATCACGAGAAGCCCGACTGAGATCGCAGCTATTGCCCACATCGTCGGCTCGACCTCGCGGCGTCTCCCAGCCATCGTGTAAAGTCCCACATGCGAGATGAAGCCCCAGAGAATGCCCTGCGTTATCGAAAAAGTAAGGGGAATGAGAACGATCGTGAGGAAAGCGGGGACGAGATCCTCGAATTTGGAGAGCGAAAGATGCGCCACACTGCGAAACATCAACGCGCCCACGATGATGAGAACGGGCGCCGTCGCGTATGGCGGCACCATTCCCGCGAGCGGGCTGATGAAAAAGCAGGGCAGAAAGCAGAGCGCGGTGAAGACCGAGGTCAGCCCGGTGCGTCCGCCCATCTCGATTCCGGCCGAGCTTTCGATATAAGCCGTGCCCGACGACGTGCCGGCGAGCCCCGCGCAGAGCGTGGCGAACGCATCGACGATCAGACCTTCTCGGAGGTTCTTCGGCTGGCCGCTCTTGTCGAGCATGCCCGTGGCCTGCGACACGCCGATGAACGTCGAGATCGAGTCGAACAGGTCGGTGAACATGATCGAGATGATGATCGGCGCAAGCGACCATTTGAGCGCGCCCCGGATGTCGAGCTTGAGGAACACGCTCGAGAAGTCGGGTGGCGCGAGAATGCGCTCGGGCGTGCGGACCAATCCGGCGATCCAGGCGAGCAGCGTCACGGCGACGATGCCCGCGAGAAAAGCGAGGGGACTCTTGCGGTTCATCATGAACACCGTGATCGCGATGCCGACGATCGAAAGCAGCGACTTGCGGTCGAGCTGCCCGAGCTTCACGAACGTCTCGTGGTCGGCGACGATGAAGCCGGCGCTCTTGAGACCGATGAAGGTGAGAAAGATCCCGATGCCGACCGCCGCGGCCGTGCGGACGCCGTCGGGGATCGCGCGCGCGATCGTCACGCGCACCGGCGTCACCGAGATCAGAACGAAAAGCGCTCCGGCCCAGAAAATCACGCCGAGGCCCGTCTGCCACGGCACCTTCGCGCCGAGGAGCACGGTGAACGCGAAGTACGCGTTGATGCCCATGCCCGGCGCCACCGCGTACGGCAGCTTCGCATAGAGCCCCATGAAGAGGGTCATCGCGAACGCCAGCAGCACCGTCGCCGTCATCACGCCACCAAACGGCATTCCCGTCCCTGGCGCCGACAGGATGAGCGGGTTGACGATCACGATGTAAGCCATCGTGAAGAAGGTCGTGACGCCCGCGATCGCCTCGGTCTTTATGTCAGCTTGCCCGAACGTCGATGATCGAGAATTTTTCGACATCCACGAGTCCTTTGTCTGTGAGTTTCAGGGAGGGGATAACGGGAAGACTCAGGAACGCGAGCTGCAGGAAGGGCTCGGGAAGCTCGCAGCCGATCGCCTTCGACGCCGCGTGCAGCTCGCGGAGGCTTCGGGCGATCGACGGCGCATCCTCCGTGGACATCAGGCCGCCAAGCGGAAGCGCCAGCCGCGCCTTCACCGCGCCGTCCTGCACGACGCAGAAGCCGCCGCCCGACTCGATGAGCGCGCCCATCGCCGCGCTCATGTCGGCCTCGTTCGAGCCCACCGCGATCAGGTTGTGGCTGTCATGGCCGACGCTCGAGGCGATCGCCCCGCGCATCCCCGCTCCGAAGCCGTCGACGTACCCGTTTGCCGGCTTCGAGCCGTGCCCATGGCGCTCGAGCACCGAGAGACGGGCCACGCCGGGCGCGGCGCTGTCGAGAATCAGGTGGTCGGTGAGGATGCTCCCGTGCTCGACGCCGATCACGTGCACGCGGCCGGCGGGCGCCTTGAGATCGCGCGCGGCGGGCAGCGACGCCCGCACCGAGTTTTTGGATGGAGCGGCCACGACGCCTGACGCGCGGATCTCTCCGGCGGGCGTTCCCGCCTTGAAAACTTCGCGGATCGCGCAGGTTCGCGCGTCGTCGAGCAGCACGAGATCGGCGCGGTAGCCCGGGGCGATCGCCCCGACCTGGCGCAGCCCGTAGTGGCGGGCGACGCTCCACGAGGCCGCGCGATACGCGACCTCCGGCGCGACGCCGCGCTTGATGGCGGTACGCACGAGGTGGTCGATATGCCCCTCCGTCGCGATGTCGAGCGGGTTGCGATCGTCCGTGCAGAAACCCACGCTGGTCGACGTCGCGAGCGTCAGGATCGGAATCAGCGCGTCGAGATCCTTGGCGACGCTCCCCTCGCGGATCCAGCAGGAGATCCCCTTGGTGAGCTTTTCCAGGGCCTCCGGCAGCGTCGACGACTCATGGCACGTCGAGATTCCCGCCGACGCGTAAGCCGAAAGCTCGCGCCCGCTCACTTTCGGGCAATGGCCGTCGATCGGCCGCCCGGCGAACGCCTCGAGCTTTTTCAAGATAGCCGGGTCGGCGTTGAGCACGCCCGGCACGTTCATCATCTCGGCCAGCCCCAGCGCGTTGGGATGCGTCAGCAGCGGCACGAGCTGATCGGCGTCGACCGTTCCACCGCCGTTGGTTTCCATGGTCGTCGCGGGCACGCACGAGCTCAGCATCACGCGCAGATCCAGCGAGAGCTTCTCGGCCGACGACAGAAAATACCTCAACCCGTCGACGCCCATCACGTTGGTCAGCTCGTGCGGATCGCAGATCGCCGTCGTGGTGCCTCGAGGCAGCACGGCGCGCTCGAAATGGTGCGGCACGAGCAGCGAGCTTTCGACGTGCACGTGCGCGTCGATGAAACCAGGCACCAGGTGCTTGTGCCGGCCCTCTATCGTCCGGCGCGCTTTCAGCCCGCTTTCGAGGCCGACGATCGCACCGTCGACGATCGAGACGTCGCCTTCCTTCCATTCACAGGTGAACACGTCGAGAAAACGGACGTTGTGGATGACGAGATCGCACTCGATTTTTCCGAGGGCCGCGTCGATACGACGTTGGAAGTTGGGGGACATGTTTCCAGTGTAAACTTTGATGCGGGGCGATAAATATTTTTAATTTCGTTGGGCAAATTTCTTTGACAGCCGAACGAGC
>JACQAX010000378.1 GCA_016194795.1 Deltaproteobacteria bacterium
GGAGCGCTCGCCGGTGGGCAGGCCCTTGAGCGAGTCGGAGATCTTGTCCTCGAGGGCGCGCGACGCGCTCCGAAAGAAGGTCCAGCGCTCGAAGATCAGCGCGATCGAGACGATGCTCAAGAGGATAAGGAACCAGAGCACCCATTGGGCGCCGAGCAGCGTGAATCCGAGGAAAAGTTTAGTGATCATATCGACAGAGGGTAGCGCACCCGTGGGAAAATCAAAGCCAAAAAAGACGCGTTGGTGTAAGGTTTCGAGGTATGCAAAAGGCCTTTGATCCCGAATCTTTCGAGTCCCGTTTGTATGGCTGGTGGTCCGAGCGCGGCTGCTTTCGCGCAGAGGACGAAAGCCGGAAACCCTCTTTCTCGATCGCGATGCCGCCGCCGAACATCACCGGCGCGTTGCACAACGGTCATGCGCTCTTCGTCACGATCGAAGACGTGCTCACGCGCTGGAAGCGCATGAGCGGCTTCAACACGCTCTGGCTCCCGGGCACCGACCACGCGGGCATCGCGACCCAGATGGTCGTCGAACGCGAGCTCGCCAAGCAGGGCTTGAAGCGCCAGGAGATGGGCCGCAAGGCGTTTCTCGCGAAGGTTTGGGAGTGGAAGGAAAAGCACGGCAACATCATCGTCGACCAGATGAAGCGCCTGGGCGGCAGCCCCGACTGGAGCCGGCTGCAGTTCACGATGGATCCCGGGCTTTCGAAGGCCGTGCGCCACGTGTTCGTGACGCTCTTCGAGCAGGGCCTCATCTACCGCGGCACGCGCATCATCAACTGGTGCACGCGCTGCCAGACGGCGCTCTCGGATCTCGAGGTGACGCCGACCGATCGCAAAGGCCATTTCTGGCACTTGAAGTATGTTCCGACCGGCGGCGGAGAGGCTTTGGTCATTGCCACGACCCGTCCCGAGACCCTGCTCGGCGACGCGGCGGTCGCGGTACACCCCGAAGACGACCGTTACAAGAAGCTCATCGGAAAAAAGGTGAAGCTGCCGCTGCTCGGTCGCGAGATCCCGGTGATCGCCGACAGCTACGTCGACCGCGAGTTCGGCAGCGGCGCGCTGAAAGTGACGCCGGGCCACGACTTCAACGACTACGACATCGGCAAGCGCCACAACCTCGAGATCATCAGCGTCTTCGACAAGACGGGCAAGGTGAACGAGCATGGCGGCGTTTACCAGGGGCTTTCGATTCCCGAGGCGCGCGAGAAGATCCTGATCGATCTGGAAGCGCAGGGCCTGCTCGTGCGCACCGAAGACCACGCGCACTCGGTGGGCGTCTGCCAGCGCTGCGAGCGCGTGGCCGAGCCGATGGTCAGCGACCAGTGGTTCATGAACGTGAAGCCGCTGGCCGAAAAGGCCATCGAGGCCGCTCGCAAAGGCGAGAAGCTCACGCTCGAGGAAGTGGACAAGCGCGACGACGCGATCAAGTTCCTGCCCGAAGGCTGGGTGAACACCTATTACCAGTGGATGGAAAACATCCGCGACTGGTGCGTCTCGCGCCAGCTCTGGTGGGGCCATCAGATTCCGGCGTGGTACTGCCACAACGGCCACATCACCGTGTCGCGCGACGACGCGACGAAATGCGCGACGTGCTCGTCGACCAAGATGCGCCAGGACGATGACGTGCTCGACACCTGGTTCTCGAGCGGCCTCTGGCCGTTCACGACGCTGGGCTGGCCCGAGAAGACGAAGGCCTACGAGAGGTTTTATCCCACGGCCGTGATGGAAACCGGCTTCGACATCCTGTTCTTCTGGGTCGCCCGCATGATCATGATGGGCATGCACTTCAACGACGGCAAGGTGCCGTTCAAGCGCGTGTACCTGCACGCGATGGTGCGCGACGAGAAGGGCCAGAAGATGTCGAAGACGAAGGGCAACGTCATCGACCCGCTCGACATCATCAAGGAGTACGGCGCCGACGCGTTCCGCTTCACCCTTTCGATCATGGCCGGCCAGGGGCGCGATGTGAAGCTCTCGCTCGACCGCGTCGAGGGTTACAAGGCTTTCTGCAACAAGCTCTGGAATGCCTCGCGCTACGTGCTGATGCGCCTGGGACATGTCGCGAGCGAGCTGCCGGGCGACCCGCTGCCGAAGGCCGATTTCCAGAAGATCACCGGTGGCAAGCCGCTGGCCGAATGGGTGAGCGCGGGGCGGGCGAAGTTCCACCCGATCAACCGCTGGATCCTGGCCGAGCTCGACCGCACGATCGCGGCCGTCGAGAGCGGGCTCGAGGAGTTCCGTCTCAATGAGTCGTCGCAGGCGTTGTACGATTTCGTCTGGGGCCAGTATTGCGACTGGTACATCGAGTTCTCCAAAGAGCTTCTGCAGCATTCCGAGTTCATCTCCGAAACCCAGGGCGTGATGATGCACGTGCTCGAGCAGGCCTTGAAGCTCTCGCACCCGTTCATCCCGTTCATCACCGAGGAGATCTACCAGCACCTGCCCGAGCGGCCCGGGGTCGAGAAGGGCGCGGCGCTCATGCTCGCGACCTTCCCGAAGCGCAACGCGCGGACGACGCCGGAAGCCGAACAGGCGATCGAGATGGTCGCCGTGTGGAAGGCGTCGATCGAGAAGCTGCGCGCGTTCCGCGGCGAGAACAACATCTCTCCGAAGGCGCGCCCGAAGATCACCTACGAGGTGAGTGACCGCGGGAAGGCCGACGCGTTCATCGCCGGCGTGCCGGTGATCCGGGCGCTGGCGCAGCTCGAGTCGCTCGAAGCGGAGACGGGCTATCTGCGCGGCAACCCCACGACCGGCGAGGTACTCAGCGGCACGGCCAAGTTCTTCATCCCGCTCAAGGGCCTGGTCGACGTCGACGGCGAGCTCAAGCGCGTGGAAAAAGAAAAACAGACGACGCTGGCCGACATCGAGTTCACCAAAAGCAAGTTAGCCAAGCCGACCTTCATCGAAAAAGCCCCCAAAGAGCTCATCGACAAGGAAAAAGACAAGCTGCGCGCGCTTGAGACGCGAGTGGCCGACCTCGACCACGCGCTCGGTCGTCTGAGGCAGCTCAAGTGAGCATCGCGTCCGACTCACCCGAAAACTGCCTGATCGTCTGCTCGCAGTCGCTCGAAGGAGTGCCGGGCCACGTGGCCGCGGCGATCGAGGACTCGTTCGTCATCGCGGTCGACGGGGGGCTCTCGCATTTCAAGAAGATCAAGCTCAAGCCCGCGCTCTGGGTGGGCGACGGCGATTCGGCCAGCAAGACCGATCTCAAGAAGCTCAAGTGCCGGAAGGTGAAGCTTCCGCGCGCCAAGGACTATAGCGACCTCGAGTACGCGTTGCACCTCGCGGGCAAGGCCTTTCTCGAGGGCGAGTGGGAGGGCGACATCGTGCTGCTCGGCGCGCAGGGCGGGCGCTTCGACCACGACATCGGCGCGCTGCTCTCGGTGCAGCACTGGATGGAGGACATGGCGCGCGCGACCGGCGTGGCGCGGTGCCCGGGCGTCGTGAGCTACGGGCCTCATGGGATGTGGCTTGCGGTGATGAACGAGGTGGCGTTCCACCAGCCCAAGGGCGCGCCGTTCTCGGTGCTCGCGCTGGGGCGCGGGCCGCGCCTCACGATCTCGGGGGCGCGTTACAAGCTCAAGGCCGGTGCCCTCGACCACGCGTCGATGGGGCTGAGCAACGAGGGGCTCGGAAAGACGGTGCTCGTTCGCGCGCACCAGACGGCGAACCCGGTGCCGGTCTTCGTGCTCTTTCCGACCGAGTAGCCCGGACGGGTAGGCAGCTTCTGCCCGATTGCTCCCCAGGCGCCGCGATGGAAGGTTCGCCGGCGCGTCGCCCGGGTTGGAGAGCCGGCGCGAGCGGCTGCGCTTCGCCGATGAGCTCTGGGCGTTCGTCGACACCAGCGAGCCGGACGCGCGGATCACTGGCTTGAGCCCGGACGCGCTTCCCCGGTACGAGCGCGAGATCCAGGAGCAGCTGCGCTCCAACGGCTATTCGGGCGAGATGCTCGAGCGCGTGCGCGCGCTGCTGGTGAGCGCGCGGGGCGAGACCACGCGCGCGCTGGCGCTCGAGGCGCTCGGGCATTCGCGCGATCCGAAGGCCGCGGGCATCATCAGCGA
This sequence comes from Deltaproteobacteria bacterium, assembly GCA_016194795.1. GTDB lineage: Bacteria > Bdellovibrionota > UBA1018 > UBA1018 > UBA923 > JACQAX01. The sequence continues at coordinate 4,073 of JACQAX010000378.1, forward strand.
CCTGCTCGCGCGGGGCGAGCTGCGGCCCGAGGAGCAGCCGCTGGCCGAGGCGCTCCTGCGCGAGCGCGAGGCGTTTCCCGCGAAACGATGACCAAGGGGTCAGTTCGGGTAGCGCAGGAAGTAGATTTCGGGAAGGTTGCGGCACTTCTCCTCGAGATCGAGGCCGTAGCCCACGAGGAACTGGTCCTCGATGAGGCGGCCGACGTATTTCACCGGCACGTCGACCAGGCGCTTGTCCTTCTTGTCGAGGAAGGTGAGCACCTCGACCGAGGCCGGCTGGCTCGCCTGGATGCGATCAAAGAGGAACTTGAGCGTGCGGCCCGAGTCGATGATCTCTTCGACGATGATGACGTGCTTGTTGCGGATGTCGACGCTGATGTCTTTGAGGATGCTCACCGTGCCGGGAGTGGTGAGGCCCTTGCCCTGTGAGGTCAGGCGCACGAAGTCGATCTCGAGGTCGACCTTGAGCTGGCGGCTCAGGTCAGCCATGAAAACGCAGCAGCCCTTCAGCACGCCGATCAGGACGACCTGCTTGCCCTCGTAGTCGCGGTTGAGCTGGTTGCCGAGGCTCTGGACGATGCCTTCGATGTCGGTGCGGTTCAGAAACTTAGTGAACGTCTTCTCGTCGATCATCGTTGTCCCTCAGCCCTTGAGTTTCGAAATCGCGTCCTTGAGCTTGCCCATGCTGCCGAGCCCCTTGGTGGCCATGAATCTGGCGACTTCCGAGCCGCCGGCCGTCAGCACTCCGAAGTACCCGCCCGTGACCAGCGATAAAACGCCGGTTCTGAGGCGGATCTGGATCTTCTGACTCGGATCATTGGACAGTATTTTCTCGAAAATGTGAAGACCTACCTGCCCGACCGTCTCGAAATTGCGCGTTACCAGATCGCGCGCGGCCGCGTCGGGGATGACGAAGGCGACGTCGGGGCTCGACGATTTGCCTTCGCGCAGCACGTTACGGCCGCTTTCTTTCGTGAAGGTGTAGTGCGTGCTGCCGCTCGGAGCGGTGATCTCGAGACCGATCTCGCGCCCGTTGCGAATGCTGTCGGCGGCTTTCTGCGCGAGCGCGCCGCTTTCGAAGAATCCTTTGAGCTCACTCAGCATTTTTTCGCTCCTCGATCCGCCGGAACTCCGGCTCCTGGATCCCGTTGAAGTGCTCTTTGAAGTTGCGGACGGCCTTGCCGAGCGTCGCGCCGGCTTGCGGCAGCCGCCGGGGGCCGAAGATGATGAGGATGCCCGCCAATATCAGGAGGTGCTCGCCGGAGAGTCCGAACATTAAAAATATTTCTCCGTGTGGATCTGTTCCTTGTCGACGCCCTTGGCGCCGAGGATCTCTTTCACCTCGGCGA
>JACQAX010000379.1 GCA_016194795.1 Deltaproteobacteria bacterium
GCGTCTCGTACGTCAGCGTGTCGACGGTCACCTCGGCCACGTAGACCGCCCACGCGTACGCGCCGTAGGCGTCGCCCTGGTACTTCGCGTCGTTCCAGTCGATGTCGGGCGGCTGTTTGTACTGGCTGTACGACTTCAGCTGCCCGAACTTTTTCACGTAAGCCCGGACGGCTTCGCGAAACTCGCCCGACGAATAGCTCTCGCGCAGGTGCCCCGACTGGACGAGCAGCTCTTTCAGGCCGACGGTCGCCGTCTCGACGAGCTTGCCGACCACCATCACCGTCCGCGAGGCGACGGTGGGACCGCTGTTCGGGACGTTCTTCGTGTCGGGCTGAGCGACTTCGACGAGATCGTAGTCGATGCCGACCGCATCGGCGGCGATCTGCGAGAAAACCGTGTTCGTCCCCTGGCCGATCTCGGTGCTCGCGGCGAGCACGCGGATCTTGCCGTCGCTCGTTCCTTCGACGCCGGCGACCGACGACAGAAACTTCTCGCCCGAGCCGGTGAAACCCGAACCGTGCATGAATGACGCCAGCCCCACGCCCTTCTTGAGGCGGCTTTCGGTCATGTTGTGCATTCCGAACGCCTTGAGCTTCGCATGATAGTTGCTCAGCTCGAGCGCCTTGGTCATGAGCTTCTGCAGGTCGATCTTCTCCTTCAGGAGCTGGCCGGTGGCGGTCGTCTCGCCGGGCTTGAGGAAGTTGCGGCGGCGGATCTCCTCGGCGCTGATCCCCACGACCTTCGCGATCTTGTCCAGGTGGCGCTCGAGGCCGAAGATGCTCTGAGGCGCGCCGAAGCCGCGAAACGCGCCATGCGGCGGAGTGTTCGTCGCCACCGCCGTCGAGCGCACCCGGACGTTCGGGCAAAAATAAGGGCCGGCCGAGTGGATCGTGCCGCGCGAAAGCACCACGGGAGACAGCGTGCAGTACGCGCCACCGTCGATGACGAACTCGATCTCCTGCGCCAGCAGCTTTCCGTCCTTGGTGACGGCGGTCTTGTGGCGAGTGCGCGCGGGATGTCGTTTCGTCGTCGCGGCCATGTCCTCGGCGCGATCGTAGATGATCTTTACGGGCTTTCCGGATTTCAGCGCGAGCAGCGCGGCGTGCCCGGCGATGAGCGTCGGGTACTCTTCTTTTCCTCCGAAGCCTCCCCCCGTCTCGGTCTGGATCACGCGGATCTTCTCGGGCGGAAGCTTGAAGAGCGGCAGCAGCCCTTTGTGCACGTAGTACGGGCACTGCATCGATCCCCACACGGTCACGCCGTCGCGCGCGTTGGCGACGGCGATCACGCCGTTGTTCTCGATGTAGAGCTGCTCCTGCGCGCCGGTGTAGTACTCGCCCTCGACGACGAAGTCGGCCTGCGACCAGGCCGTGTCGACGTTGCCCTTCTCGACGAGATACGACTTGAAGACATTGTCCTTGCCCCAGATCACGTCCTTGCAGGCGAGCGCGTCGTCGATCGTGAGCACCGGCGAAAGCGGCTCGATGTCGAACGTCACCGCGCGGCGCGCCTCCTCGAGCAGATGCTTGTCGGGGTGCGCGAGCAGCACGATGGGCTCTTCGGGGTGGTTGATGACCTTATCGACCAAAAACGGCTGATCATAGAGGATGAGGGCGACGTAGTTCTCGCCGGGAATGTCTTTCGCGGTGACGACGGTGAACTCTTTCCAGTTGATGCGCGGGTCGAACTTGATCTCGCGCAGATGGCCGCGCGCCACGGGGCTGCGCACCGTCGTGCCGTGGAGCATTCCGTCGAAGACGAGGTCGTCGACGTACTTCGCCCTGCCCATGACCTTGTCACGGCCTTCCTTGCGAAGAACGGAGCGACCGATGGTCGGCGCCGCTGTCTGCTGCGTGGACGTGTGCTGTGCCAAATTGTCCCCTGATTTACGGTTCTACATTAGTTCTCCGCCCTCTTGAACAGCATTCTTGGATGGGCTAAGTTTTCGCGATGCTAGGCTTCGAAACCATCGGCAACGCCACCATCATCGCTTACGACGGCGCCCCCGTCCTGGCCACCGACGCCTGGATCACCGACAGCGCGTACTTCGGGAGCTGGGGCCATTCGCACGTCATACCGACCGAGCAGCTCGAGGCCATCAAGCGCTGCAAGTACTTCTGGTTCTCGCACGGCCATCCCGACCACCTGAACGGCGACTCGCTGCCGCTGTTCGCCGGAAAGAAAATTCTTCTTCCCGATCACGTCGGCGGGCGCATTCACGCCGACCTCGTCAAGCAGGGCCACGACGTTTACGTGATGAAGGATCGCGTCTGGCTGAACCTCTCCGAAAACGTGAAGGCGATGTGCATCGCCGACTACAATCAGGATGCGATCATCCTGATCGACGTCGGCGGCCGCCTCCTCGTGAACGTCAACGACGCGGGCGACCGCGGCTGGGGACCGTACGTCAAGAAGGTCATCGCCGCTTACGACAAGACGTTCCTGCTCGCGCTTTCGGGTTACGGCGACGCCGACATGATCAACTTTTTCGACGAGAGCGGAAAGCGCCTGCAGCCGCCGGCCGCGCTGAAGCTGCCCGTCGGCGAGGCCATCGCCAAGAAGCTCGAGCGTTACGGCTGCAAGTACTTCGTGCCCTCGAGCTCGATGCATCGGTATCAGCGTGAAGACAGCTTCTGGGCCAACGACTACACCACGCCCCTCGAGGCGCTCGGCACGGGCTTCGAGTCGGACCGCGCCGAGCTGCTGCCGGCCTTCATCCGCTACAACTGCGAGACCGACACCTATGAGCGCCTCAACCCGGCGTCCAACGCGCTCGTCTCGCGCCCGCCGAGCGACTTCGGCGACAACTGGTCCGATGCGCTCGATCCGGCCGATCTCGAGTCGTTGAAAAAATACCTCTCGTCGATCGACCACCTGTTCAGC
>JACQAX010000354.1 GCA_016194795.1 Deltaproteobacteria bacterium
GGCAATCAATCGCAATGCGGTCGACTTTCCGCAGCCGGATGGCCCAAGAATAGCCGTGTTCTCCTGCCCGCGCAGCTCAAACGATACTTCCTTGAGCGCATCAACGCGGGCTTGCCGTGTTCTGAAGCTTTTGGAGACCGATCTTAGCTCAATTCCGTGCGACATCAGCGCTCCTGCCCATCAAAGCCCCCACAATAGCGAGCGCAACAGCCGCCCCCACCAGGTACATCAAACATAAGGCCGCCACCAACGACTCCGGCGCATTCGCCATCACGGTAAAGATCGCGACTGGAAAGGAGTCAGCACCTGGCGGACGCAGAAGCACGACGGTTCCGATCTCCGCCGTCGCCAGCAGCGCGACGAGAGCCAGCGACGTCAACGCCGCGCTCTTCAGCCAAGGCAGGAGCACGACCCGCATGAACTTCGCAGCGGATACGCCATGGATCGCCGCTGCCTGAGTCCAAGACGGCGAGCTGGTGCCGAGGCTTCTCAGGGCAAGCAGGCAGGCGATCGGCACGAGCCTGAGTCCAAGAACGGCTCCAACCGTGAACCGGCTCCTCGTCAGCCCGTCGAGCCACGCCGGGCCGGCCGTGCCCATGAAGATAGTTCCCAGTGCGCCAAGCGACGGTGGCATGCAGAGCAAGACCAGAAGCACCGCCAGCACGGCCGCGCGTAAGTTGACGTCGCGCCCTACGACAAAAGCGAGCAGGATGCCCAAGCCGCTGGCGGTGACTGCGGCCGTCGCCCCATACAAGATCGTATTGCCAATCGTTCGACTGGCCTCACTCCAGGCTCGGGCCATCGAAAGATGGCTACCGGCAGGAAACAGCAGTCCGAGGGTCGGCAGAAGAACGAAAACAGAGAGCACCGAAAGAAAAAGCAGCGGTGCCATGAAATCAGCGCCACGATGCACACGCAGGGATGATGCTCCCCCACTCCGACCCAGTAGAGCGTGAGCAAGGCTGCCTCCAGTCAAGATCGAAAGCGGAAGGGTGATCAGCAGAACGACTGACGCGAGCAACACGCACTGACGAGCGGCGAGCTCAAAATCGTAAAGGGCTGAGAAGCTGACAAGGATTTCCGAAGCAGCATTGGAAAAGCCGAGAATCTGGCCGGGGCCAGGATCAGAAAGGGTCAGAACGCCGGCAAGAACCGAAGCCATCGCCGCGAACGGAAGCACGCTCATGGCGGTTTTCCGCAGCACCCATCGCTCCGATCCGGCGATCCGCAAGGCGTCCACCTGACTCTTGCTCAGCGCGCGCACGGCTACCAGCGTAGCGAGCGTGACCAGCGACAGCCCAAGCGATGAAAAAGCGACGATGCAGCCTAGCGCCCCGGAGAGCAGGCGAAGATTTGAAAGTCCAATGGCCCAGAGAAACGACGGCGCAAGGAGTGGCAGTGCCACGAGCGCGAGAAAAGCCCCTCGACCAGGAAAGCGATAGCTGCCGGCAATGACTCCCAACGGCAGTCCCAGAAGAAGAGATACAGCGGCGACACCGCCGGCCACCTCCAGGCTTCGCACAAGACCTGCGACGAAGCCGACGCCAGCCCAGCTGCCGACCGTTGAAGTACCGAGTGCTTTCACAACGAGCGGCAGTGTCGGTCCAAAGAGAATGACAATGATGAAGAGACTGACGGCCCAGCGCCATGTGCCGGGCCGATCGAGCCATAAAGCCGATCTCAATGGCGCGTCTTTTCTACCCATTGCTTCAGAAAACCGTGCGAAAGCTCTTCAAGTTTTGGAGCAAGCTTCGCGTAGTCGACTTTCATGGGTTTGATCTTCTCGATTGGGCGAACATGTGAAGGCGCTTTCACGCCGCGACGAACCGGCATCTGCGCGGCATCACTCTCGGCCAACGCTTTCTCGGTCCCGGGCGAGAGCAGATAGTCGATGAATTGCTTGGCAGCATCGGCATGGGGCGCACCGGCGATAAGGACAGCGGCGTTCGGAACGAGCAGTGTGCCCATGCCCTTTTCATCAGGAAAGACGACGCCGACCGGCTTGCCGTCATGAACTGCTTCAAAGGCATCGTCGGTATCGGTGACGCCGAATGAGCAATCTCCACTAGAGACGCGCCGACGAACTTCGCCGTTGGAAGAAAGCACCTGGATTTCGTTGGCCGCCATCGCATCGAGAAGCTTACGTGCCTCTTCGTCACCTATGGCCTGAAAGAGTGCCGCTGCGTGCATCGAGGTCGTCCCGAAAAGCGGGTTGGCGATGCAGGTCTTGCCTTTGAATTTCGGACTGGCCAGATCCTTGACGGAAGTGGGCGCATCTTGCGCCGCGACTGCATTCTTATTGAATAGAATGATTCTGGCTCGCGACGAAAACCCGGTCCAGTGCCCCTCGGGGTCGCTAAAGAGTCTCGGCAGGCCCTTTGCCTGCGGTGACCGGTAAGAAGCCGTCACTCCCTTACTCTTCAAGATAGCCGCGCGCACGGGGTCGCCGCTCCAGAACACATCGGCCTGCGGGCGCGCCTTCTCGGCGATGAGCCGATTCAGAAGCCCCGTGCTTTTCGTCTCCTCGGTATCGGGAACGAGCTTCACCTTGATTCCGGTCTCACGCTCGAACTTCTCGGCGATCGGACGGGCGAAAACGTCGTCCACTGACGAGTAAACGACAACTTCCCTGGGAGAGGCGGCAAGAGCGGGAAACGAAACACCAAGCACGAAAACGAACAAACGCTTCATGGCAGATCACTTCTTTCCGTATTTGAAATCATCGAATGCCGTAACGCTATCCGCTTTGGTCCAGACCCCGACGGCACCCGCGCCGCCGATGTGCTCGTCGTCCATTTCGATGTAAGCCTTTCCATTCAAGGCGACACGGATGCGCCTGCCATTGAACTCCACGCGCAGGGTGTTCCAGCCGTTTTTCTCAACCGGCGCGTCCACGTATTTCAGGGTCTTTCGCTTCCCTTTTTCGACATAGTAGAGCGAGACGTTGTTTTCGAGCGCGTTGCCGCGAGCGACGTAGTAGCTGTCGCCATCTTTGAAGCGCCACACCACGCCACCGGCCTGGTCGTCTTCGCCGGAAAGCGGCTTGAAGCTCACTTCCACGAAACCATCCGCGAGGCTGACGTCTTCCTTCACGCACCACGGAAAGTCGCCCTGGCCGGCCTGTTTGAGCACGTTGGGTTTGCTCTTGGCCGCGCTGTCGGCGGTCACTTCCCAGCGAGGAGCTCCGCCACCCGTAACGCCGGCTTTCCAGCCAGCCGGGGCAGCCCCCGCCCTATCCTTATCGAATCCCGTGGTCTCAGCCTGCGCGCTCGAGGCCGCCAGCAGACCTGCGATGATCAGCCAAACTTTCATGGTGTCTCCTTCGTACTCAACACTTAAAGAATTTCCGGGGTTACCGGTACTGAAGACTTTCTGACTTAAACTTCAGACAGACCAGGCTGGTCAGATATACGGATTCCGGCTAGGGTGCAAAATCATGCGTGTTCTTGTCGTCGAAGACGAAGCCAAAGTAGCCGAAGCCCTGCGCGAGGGACTGACCGCGGAGCGGTTCAAGGTCACCATAGCCCGAACGGGCGAAGAAGGCTTCTTTGCCGCCAACGCCGAGCAGTTCGACGTGGTGCTACTCGACATCATGCTCCCCGGACGTGACGGGCTTGAGATTCTTCGCACGCTGCGCAAGAAGGGGCTTCAGACCCCCGTGCTCTTGCTCACGGCCAGGGATTCGATCGAAGACCGCATTGTCGGCCTGGATAGCGGCGCCGACGACTA
>JACQAX010000353.1 GCA_016194795.1 Deltaproteobacteria bacterium
ATCGCGGGCGCGGCACGCAGCCAGCCGAGCCCGGTGGCACCGACGTGCAGGATGTCCTTGGCGAAGATCGGCAGCAGCGCCACCGCCCCGCCGAGCAGTGCGGCGAACAGGTCGAGCGTGATCGTCGCGAGGATCAGCGGCGTCTTCTTGATGAAGGTGAAGCCGGCCAGCGCCGATCTCCACGACACCGGCTCCTTGGCGAGGGCGTCGACGCGCGACGCGCGCGGGATCGTCGCCAGCAACACGAGAAAACTCAGGCACAGGAGCGCGTTGAGCTCGTAGACGAGATGGTAGTGCCCGAAACCCGCGACGAGAAAGCCGCCGATCATCGGGCCGGCCATCGACGCCATCTGGAACATGCTGCTGTTCCAGGTGACGGCGCTCTTAAGCACGTGGTTGGGGACGAGCTGCGGAAGCAGCGCGCTGCGCGCCGGGCTCTTGAAGGCGCGCGCCGCCCCGGCGAGCACGATGCAGGCGAACATCAGCTCGACACGCCCATGGGTGAGCGAAACCGCCGCAAGGCCGAGCGAGCACACCGCGAGCGCAAGCTGCGAAAGGACGAGCACGCTGCGCCGATCGTAGCGGTCGCTCGCGTGGCCACCCGCCACCGCGAGCAGCATGAACGGCAGCCCTTCGGCCAGGCCCGCGAACCCGAGCATCGACGCCGAATTCGTGCGCTCGTAAATCTCCCAGCCGATCGCCACGTCGATCATCTGCTCGCCGAGGATCGAAAGAACGAGACCCGCCGCGAAGCGTCGGTAATCGCGAAAACGGAGTGCGGCGTACGGATCGGCTTTTGCCATGCGAGGTTAAAAAGATAGCGTCTAAATCGCGGATTGGATAGGACCCTTGCAGGGGGATCTCCGTGAACATTTTCCTGCTTGCGGCCACGCTCGCGCTCGCCGCTCTTCCAGGCCACTCGCACGCGCGGCTGGCGGGTTTCGTGAAGGTCAACGGCACGCGCTTCGAAGTCGACGGCAAACGCTATGCGTTCGTCGGGACGAACTTCTGGTACGGCATGAATCTCGGCGTCGAGGGGCGCCTGGGTGACCGCCCGCGCCTCCTCCGCGAGCTCGACCGTCTCAAGGCGCTCGGCGTGACCAACCTGCGCGTGCTCGCCGGCAGCGAAGGCCCCGACAGCGAGCCCTGGCGAATCGTGCCCTCGCTCCAGCAAGGCCCGCGCGTTTACAGCGCGGCGCTGCTTCGCGGCCTGGATTTCCTCATCAGCGAGATGGGCAAGCGCGGGATGCGCGCGGTCGTCTGCCTCAACAACTTCTGGCCCTGGTCGGGCGGAATGGCGCAGTACGTGGCCTGGCACGGCGGCGGCTCGATCCCCTATCCGCCGCCGGCCGCCAACGGCTCGTGGTCGACCTACCAGGAGTACACGCAGCGGTTCTACTCGAACGAGGCCGCGATGCGCGACGCCCGCGTGCACGCGCGGGCGATCGTCACGCGCTTCGCCAACGAGCCGACGATCATGGCCTGGGAGCTCGCCAACGAGCCGCGCGGCGTGAAAAACGTCGAGGCCTTCAATGCGTGGCTCGACGGCATGGCCGCCTACATCAAGTCGCTCGACCCCAACCACCTCGTCACCACGGGAAGCGAGGGCGAGACGCCGTCGCCCGCGGGCGCCGGCATGGATTTCGTTCGCAACCATTCGTCGAAGCACGTCGACTACGCGACGGCGCACATCTGGGCGCAGAACTGGGAGTGGTACGACCCGGCCGACTCGCAGAAGACTTACGCGACGGCCGTGCAGAAGATGAAAGCCTACCTCCACGACCACGCCGAGAAGGCGCGCCAGCTCGGCAAGCCGCTCGTCATCGAGGAGTTCGGCATCGGGCGCGATGGCGGCAGCTTCGACGCGAACGCGCCGACCACGGTGCGCGACCGGTATTATGCCGAGGTTTTCGGAGAGGTGCTGGCCGTCGCGCGCGCTCCCGGCTCGGCGGTCAGCGGCGTGAACTTCTGGGCCTGGGCCGGCGAGGCGCGCCCGCGCAAGCCGGGCGCCATCTGGAAGCGCGGCATGCCTTTCATCGGCGACCCTCCGCACGAGCAGCAGGGCTGGTACAGCGTCTACGCGCACGACTTCTCGACGACGAAGGTGATCGCCGAGTTCGCCGAGCGCATGTCGCGGCTGTGATCACCCTTTCGACTTGATGCCCTCTTTGGCCAGCGCCGCGCGAACGAGCTCGCGCTTGTCGCCCTGGATCTCGATGACGCCTTCCTTGCGATCCATCAGATAGGTGCCGCCCGAGCCGCACTTCTTCTTGAGCTTCGTGGTGAGGTCTTTGAGAAAAAGCTCGGACTTGGGCAGCTGGTCGATCACGGTCACGGTCTTGCCGTTGCGCCCGGCCTTCTCGATGCGCAGCACGGCGACGAATTTATACGATTTGGCGTCGACCTCGGGGGCGCAGACGCACTCCGACTCGAGCTCGCGGCACTTCGGACATTTCTGGTTCAGTTTGGGGTCCGTGGAGTAAACTAGTCTCGTGTCCTTCTCGTTCGACATATCCGAGGGTATAGCATGCTCCACGTGAACGCCTCAATCGCCATCCCCGACACCGAGCTCGAGTTCTCGGTCGCGCGCAGCTCGGGGCCGGGCGGCCAGAACGTCAACAAGGTGAACAGCAAGGTGGTGCTGCGCTGGAACGCGCGGATGTCGACGTCGCTTCCGCTCGGGGTGCGCGTGCGCTTCATGCAGCTCTTCGCCTCGCGCCTGACCAACGACGGCGAGGTCATTATCGCCAGCGACCGCCACCGCGACCAGCCGATGAACCGCGAGGACTGCCTCGAGAAGCTGCGCGCGCTGATCCTGGAGGCCGCCGTGCCGCCGAAGCCCCGGCGCAAAACGAAGCCGTCGCGCTCGAGCCGCGAGAACCGCAAGGAGTCGAAGCGCTCGCGCGGAAGCGTGAAGAAGATGCGCGGGCGCGTGCGGGGCGACGACTGAGGCGCCCTCAGAACCCGACCGTCAGGCCGAAGTAGTGGAGCTCGACCTGGTTGTAGGAGTAGATGAGCCGAAAGTTCTTCGACGGCACGAAGCCGAGGCTGAACGAAAATCCTCCGGGAACGCGCACGCCCTGGACGGCGGTATTGACTTCGCTACCCAGCCCCGCGGAAACCAGAAAAACCGAGAAGGCTCCTCCGACGCCGGCCTTGACCGTGTTGAGCGAGCCGCCCTTGGCGACGATGAAGTCGAGCGCCGTGACGAGCTTCGGGATCGGGCTGCCGCTCACGCCGAGACCGTAGCCCACCACGCCGTGCAAGACGTCGTAGATCGTGAAGCCGCCTTTCATGTTTCCGCGCGGGTTGAAGATCGTG
>JACQAX010000372.1 GCA_016194795.1 Deltaproteobacteria bacterium
TTGCCGGCGCCGCAGCTTTACCTTGCGCCCCCTTGGCCAGCTTGGGCTGCGCTTTGGGCGCGGCTTTGCCTACCGGCCCCTTCGGGAGCGCCTTGATGGCGGTCTTTGCAGGCGCTGCTTTTGCTGCGGCCTTTGCGGGTGCTTTAGCTTTCTTTCCAGGCATTTAAAAAATCTCCGTGGCGAAATTGGAGTGACAACCAATTCATTCGGGTACTATTGTTTTGATGTAAGGTTTTGGAGCCAGCAAAGTCAAGCGGAAACCTCCTCGCGCCTCCATTGGAGACACCATCGTGATCATCGTTCTCAAGCAAGGCATCCGGGACAAAGAGCTCAAAAAGATCGTCAAGACGATCAAGGACCTCGGCTACACCCCCCATGTCAGCAAAGGCGTCGAACAGACGATCATCGGAGCGGTCGGCTCCTCGAAAAACGATGACGCGCTGAAAATTCTCGAGTTCTACGAAGGTGTCGAAGCGGTGATGGCCGTGTCGAAGCCCTACAAGCTCGCCAGCCGCGACCTCAAGCCCCATGACACGGTCGTCCGGGTCAAGGGCGGCGAGGTCGGCGGCAAGCACCTTGCGATCATCGCCGGGCCCTGCAGCATCGAGAACGAAGACCAGATGATGGCGACCGCGAAGGCGGTCAAAGCCGCGGGCGCGACCTTCCTCCGCGGCGGAGCGTTCAAGCCGCGCACCTCGCCTTACGCGTTTCAAGGCTTGGGAGTCGAAGGCTTGAAGCTCCTCAAGAAGGCCGGCCAGGCCGTCAAGCTCCCGACCGTCACCGAGATCATGGATCCGCAGGACCTCGAGGTCGTGGAGGACTACGCCGACGTGCTGCAGATCGGCGCGCGCAACTGCCAGAACTTCTCGCTCCTCAAAGAGGTGGGGCGCTCGAAAAAACCCGTCTTCCTGAAACGCGGGATGAGCGTCACCATCGAGGAGTTTCTCATGTCGGCCGAGTACATCCTCGCCGGCGGTAACAAGAACGTCATCCTCTGCGAGCGCGGCATCCGCACCTTCGAGACGGCCACGCGCAACACGCTGGATCTCAGCGCGATCCCCGTGCTGAAAGAGCGCACCCACCTTCCCGTCGTCGTCGACCCGAGCCATGCCACCGGCGTCTGGCGGTACGTGATCCCGATGGCGCGCGCGGCGGTCGCGGCGGGTGCCGACGGCGTGATGGTCGAGGTGCATCCGCACCCCGACAAGGCGTACAGCGACGGCCCCCAGCAGCTCAAGTTCCATGACTTCGGCCAGATGGTGGGCGAGCTGCGCGGGTACGCGAAGCTCGCCGGAAAACCCCTCGCCTGATGGCACGCGCGCGAAGCTCCCTCACGACGCCGGCGTTCTGGGACCTGCACCTCCACGGCGTGGCGGGCATCGACTTCATGACCGCAAGCTCCGATGCGATGGCCTTCGCCTGCGCCGAGCTCGGAAAGCACGGTACCGGCGCGTTCGCACCGACGCTGCTCACCGCCGAGCCACGCCTGCTCACCGAGGCATGCAGGCGCTGGGGAACGTTTCTCGAGCACTGCGCGCGCAACCCCCGCTGGCTCCCCAAAACCGCGGCGCTCCCCCTCGGCCTTCACCTCGAAGGCCCGTTTCTGAATCCGATGATGGCCGGGGCGCACCCGAAGCGTTGCCTGAGGCGCCCTTCGCCGGAAGCCGCGCTCGGGCTCGTGCGCGAGGCGCGCGGTCACGTGGCGATCGTCACGCTCGCCCCGGAGCTGCCCGGCGCCCCCGCGACGATTCGACGCCTCGTCGCCCGCGGAATCCGCGTCCAGCTCGGCCACACGCTGGCGAGCGCCGACGAGGCTGCTCGCGCCGTGCGCGCCGGCGCGAGCGGCATCACGCACCTGTACAATGCCATGCGCACCCACCACCGCTCGCCCGGCGTCCTCACGCCGCTCGCGCGCGGCCACGTCACGGCCGAGATCATCACCGACGGCCTGCACCTCGACCGCGATTTCGTGCGCTGGTGCTGCGCGGCCTCACCCCATCGCCTGTATGCCGTGAGCGACGGCTGCTCGGCCGTCGGCGCGCGCGCGGGCCAACGGCTCACGCTCGGCTCGCTCGTGCTCAAACGGGTCGGCGACGCCGCCGTCGTCGCCTCGAACGGTATTCTCGCCGGCGGCGCGACGTACCTCACCGGGCACCCGCGCGGGTTCGCGTCGCGCGCCGTCCTCCCGCTCTTCTACGAGCTTCAGCGAGGATTCTTCCCGCGGGCCGCGGCGGCCGTGAAGCTCCGCAACCATTTCGACGCGCGCTCGCTTCGCTTTCTCGAGGCGAGCGTCTAGCTTCGCCGCTCGGCCTCGAGCTCTTCCAAGACGCGCGCGAGCGTTCGCCGCGAGGCCTCGTCCGAGCGCACGACGATGCGAACGGTCGCCGCCGCGAGATAAGCCGCCCTGCGCTCCCGCCACAGCGCACGAATGGCCCGCTGTGACTTGCGCCGCCCCTTCTGCGCGTCCCAGAGCAAGGGACGCCCCCGAGGGTCCATCGCCACCAGCCGGCGCCAAAGCGCCACCCAGGCCACGTCGAGCCAGACGACCCGAGCATGGGCCTTTTTCAGCGCCGCGCGGTTCGTCGCGAGCTTCACGAGCCCACCGCCCGCCGAAACCACCGCCCTGCCGCCGAGCGCCCGCCGAAGCGCCCGCGCCTCCAGACGGCGAAACTCGGCTTCCCCCTTTCGCTCGAAAATCAGGGGGATCGAGCACCCGGCCCCCTTCTCAACGGCCGCGTCGAGGTCGACAAACCGTCGTCCGAGACGGGCCGCCAGAGCGGCTCCCACCGTGCTCTTGCCGCAGCCCATAAATCCAATGAGCACAAGAGGTTGAGGACTCAAGCGGCTGGAACGATACTTGACTTGCAAGGTTGATCCCATGTAAGGTGCCCATCTTTAGCTAAGTTTGCCTTATGAAAGTTTACCTTAACGAACTCTCAGAAACTCCAAAAGATTTGCACTACAGCGAGCAGGACGCCTGGCTCGTGGAAGTGGTGAAGAATATTCAGGAGTCGGAGATCACGGCCAAGCCCGCGTACACGGTCGACTTCGAGCTGCGCAAGCTCCAGGAAGTGGTCTTTCTCAAGAGCAAGGTCCATTTGGAGCTGGGGCTTCTGTGCTCGCGCTGCGCGAAGGACTTCGGCTACGATCTCCAGTCGCGCTTCCAGTGCATGTTCACCCGCGACAAGACCCTCGATGGCTCGGCCTCGGGCGCCAACGTGGGCGTGGCCCACAGCGAGCCCACCGGCGCGACCGGCGAAGACCTCGACATCGAGTTCCTCGAAAAAGATTACATCGAGCTGGCGGACGTGCTAAAAGAGCAAATCTATTTAAAATTACCTTTTCAACCCCTCTGCAGTGAGGGATGCAAAGGCATCTGTCCTGTCTGCGGACAGGACCAGAACACTCAGCCGTGTCAGTGCCACCGGATCAAGAATCCTGCTTTGGCAAACGCGCTGAAGAATTTTCGTGTGAACTAGGAGATTTCAGAGATGGCTGTTCCTAAGAAAAAAGTTTCCCCGGGCCGCAAAAAAATCCGCCGCCAGTTTTACGCGCTGAGCCCGGTCGGTTACGTCACGTGCCCGAATTGCCTCGAGCACAAGCGTCCGCACCGCGTCTGCACGTGTGGCTACTACGACGGCCGCCAGGTCGTTCAGCCGAAGACCCGCAACGACGCCACGACTGCTTAATCCACTCGTTCGCGCGTGCGAATTTACGTCGATGCCATGGGCGGAGACCGTGCTCCAGACGCGGTCGTCGCTGGCGTTCACCTCGCTTTAAAAGAAGTAAAAGCGAAGCTCGTTCTTCTCGGTGAGGAGGACAAGCTTCGCCCCCACCTTTCCAGGCTCAAGGCCCTTGGGGTCGAGTTCGTCGACTGTGGCGAAAGCATCGGCATGGACGAGTCGCCCGTGCAGGCCGTGCGCGGAAAAAAAGACTCGAGCATCGTCCAGGGCCTTAAAGCTTCGGCCGCCGACAGCGACAACTCGGCGTTCTTCAGCGCCGGCCACAGTGGCGCCGTGTTCGCCGCCGCGCTCCTGGCCATGGGGCGCATCGAAGGCGTCGAACGGCCGGCGATCGTCACCACGCTTCCCACGCTCGGCGGCGGCCACTGCATCCTGCTCGACGCCGGCGCCAACATCGACTGCCGCCCGAACCACCTCCGCGACTTCGCCTACATGGGCAGCACCTACGCGCGCGTTTACCTGCGCCAGGCGCGCCCGACGGTCGGCATCCTGTCGAACGGCGAAGAGGAGTCCAAGGGCACCGACCTCACGCGCGCGGCGCACGCGCTTCTCAAGGACGACCCGCATCTCAACTACGTCGGCTACGTCGAGGGCAAAGAGATCTTCACCGGCAAGCAGCACGTCGTCGTGACGGACGGCTTCACCGGCAACGTCGTGCTCAAGTCGCTCGAGGGCCTTGGCAAGACGGTCTCGGCGATCATTCGCGGCGAGCTCGAGCGAACGCTCTTCACGAAGCTTGGCGCGCTGTTCTCGATGCCGGCGCTCCGCAACGTGCAGCGCAAGCTCGACTACGCCGAGGTGGGCGCCGCGCCGCTGCTGGGAGTTGACGGGAACTGCTTTATCGGACATGGTCGCTCCAACGCGCTGGCGATCAAAAACGGCATACTTCGCGCACAAGAGGCGATCGAGCTCCGGCTCCATCCGATCCTGCGCGACCAGTTCCGGGAGCTCGCCACCGCGCAGGCGCGTCAGAACGCGACTCCCGTGGCTCCCTCGCGTTAAAAAATTTCTTTCCACCTTAACTATGACTACCTATCGCAGCAAAATCCTCGCAACCGGCTCGGCGTTCCCCGCAAACCGGGTGACCAACGCCGATCTCGCGCAGCGAGTGGAGACGAATGACGAGTGGATCGTCGAGCGCACCGGGATCCGCGCCCGCCGCGTGGCCGACGCCGCGAAGGGCGAGCTCAACAGCGAGCTCGCGCTGCGCGCCTCGAAGCAGGCGCTCGACCGCGCGGGCCTTTCGGCGACCGACATCGACTTCATCTTATACGCGACCGTGTCGCCCGACCACGTCATGCCCAATACGGCGTGCGTGCTGCAAGAGAAGCTCGGCGCCAAGCGCGCCGGCGCGCTCGACATCTCGGCGGCGTGCTCGGGGTTCGTCTACGCGCTCTCGATCGCCGACGCGTTCATCAAGACGGGCCAGTACCGCAACATCCTCGTGATCGGCGCCGAGGTGCTCTCGCCCATGGTGAACTGGGACGACCGCGGCACGTGCATCCTGTTCGGCGACGGCGCGGGCGTTGCCGTGCTTTCGCGCGCGCCCGAGGGCGACGCCAGCCAGATCTACTCGACGCATCTCTACGCCGACGGCTGGTCGAAAGAGCTCTTCTTCGTGCCCGCCGGCGGAACCGCCATGCCGGTCACGCACGAGGTCCTCGACCAGAAGCTGCACCTCATGCAGATGAAAGGCCGCGAGATTTACAAGGTGGCCGTGCGCATGCTCGCCGACTGCGCCACCGAGGCGCTGACCAAGAACGGCTTCACCGTCAAGGACGTGGACTGGCTCGTTCCTCACCAGGCGAATCTTCGCATCATCGAAGCCGTGGCCAAGCGGCTCGACTTCCCGATGGAAAAAGTCATCGTCAACATCGAGGAGTTCGCCAACACCTCGGCGGCGACGGTCCCCACGGCGTTCGACGAGGCGGTGACCAACGGCAAGATCAAGCGTGGCGATCTGGTGCTTTTCGACGTTTTCGGCGCGGGCCTGACCTACGGCTCGGCGCTCCTGAGGTACTGAGACATGACAAAGCTCGCGCTCGTTTTTCCGGGACAAGGCAGCCAGTTCGTCGGGATGGGAAAAGACTTCCACGATAACTTCCGCGAGTCGAAGCTCGTGTACGAGGAAGCCAGCGACACGATCCGCGTGGACCTGCGCAAGCTCTGCTTCGACGGGCCGCTGGACGAGCTGACGCTCACTCCCAATCTTCAGCCCGCGCTTTTCGTCACGGAAGCGGCGATGCTCGCCGCGCTTCGCGCGCACGCCGAGCTCGACGTGGTCGTGGCGGCTGGCCACAGCCTCGGCGAGTACACCGCCCTTCACGCGGCGGGGTCGCTCACGGTCGCGGACGGCGCGCGCCTCACGCGCCTGCGCGGCACCGAAATGGCGAAAGCCGTGCCTCCGGGCCGTGGCACGATGGCCGCGGTGCTCGGCCTCGAGGCGGCGCAGGTCGAAGCGCTCTGCGCGAAGGCCCGTTCCGTCGCTAAAAACGAGCTCGTCGAGCCCGCCAACTTCAACGCCCCCGGACAGGTCGTGATCGCCGGCACCGTCGACGGCGTGGCGCAGGCGGCGGCCCTCCTGAAAGACGACCCCGAATTCAAAGGCGGGCGCAGCATCCCGCTTCAGGTATCCGCCCCTTTCCACTGCAGCCTCATGGAGCCCGCGAGAAAAGCGATGGCTCCGGTGCTCGCCGCGGCCGTTTTCGGCGAGCCGCGCTTCAAGGTGATTCCGAACGTCAGCGCGCAGCCCGAGCTGAACCAGCACACGTTCGCCGGCCTGCTCACCGACCAGATCACGCGCTCGGTGCGCTGGGAGCAGAGCATGAGGCAGCTTCGCGCGCTCGGCGTCGAAACGCTCGTCGAGGTCGGACCCGGCCGCGTGCTCGTCGGTCTCCATAAACGCATCGACCGCGAACTGCCGACCAAGAGCGTCGGCACGATCGAGCAGCTCAAGGAGTTCAAATGACGGCCAGACCGCAGGCTCTGATCACGGGCGGCACTCGCGGAATCGGGCGAGCCATTTGCCTGGAGCTGGCCGCCAAGGGGTACGACGTCGCCTTCACCTACCGCTCGAACGCCGAGCTGGCCCGCTCGCTCGAGGCCGAGCTCGCCTCGAAAGGCGCGCGCGCCAAGGGCTTCGAGCTCGACATCTCCAACCCGGCCAGCATCGAGGCCGGCATGGAGAAGGTGCTCGCCGAGTTCGGGCAGATCGAAACCCTCGTGAACAACGCGGGCATCTCGATCGACGGCTTGGCCATGCGCTTCAAGGCCGACGACTTCGACCGCCTGATGGACACCAACGTCCGGGGCGCTTTTCTGACCACGCAGGCGGTTTTGCGGCCCATGATGAAGCTGCGTCGCGGAAGCATCATCTTCATCAGCTCGGTCATCGGCCAGATGGGCAATGCCGGACAAGCCCCCTATTCCGCGACGAAAGCCGCGTTGCTCGGTTTGACCAAAAGCCTCGCGCGCGAGGTCGGGTCGCGCGGGATTCGCGTCAATGCCATCACCCCCGGCTTCGTTAAAACCGACATGACTTCGGCGTTGCCTGAGGAAAACAAACAGGCTATCCTCGCCGAAATTCCGCTTGGCACTTTTGGAGAACCAGAGGACATCG
Organism: Deltaproteobacteria bacterium; assembly: GCA_016194795.1. Classification (GTDB taxonomy): domain Bacteria; phylum Bdellovibrionota; class UBA1018; order UBA1018; family UBA923; genus JACQAX01. The sequence goes on from JACQAX010000372.1 coordinate 7,363, forward strand.
CAGCCGCGGTGCTCTTCCTGGCCAGCCCTGCGTCAAAGTATGTGACCGGACAGGTCCTCGCCGTCAACGGCGGGATGTACATGTAAATAGGAGATCGAAATGAACGTTGAAGAGAGAGTCAGAAACATCATCTGTGACCAGCTGGCCGTGGAACCCGAAAAGGTGACCCTGACCGCCAGCTTCATCGATGACCTCGGCGCCGACAGCCTCGACATCGTCGAGCTCGTCATGCACCACCTGGAATGCTCTCGTCGAGGGCAAGAACGGTGTTACCTCGATCACTCGCTTCGACGCCGCCCGGCTCAGCTGCCGCATCGCCGCTGAGGTCAAAGGCTTCGACCCTCTCAAGAGGATCTCTCCGAAAGAGGTCCGCAAGATGGGGCTGTTCATCCAGTACGGCATCCACGCGAGCCTCGAGGCGCTCGAGGACGCGGGCCTGGGCGGACGCTTCGGCGAAGGCGCCAACACCGCCTACAGCCCGAAGCGGGTCGGCGTGAGCATCGCCGCCGGCATGGGTGGCCTGCCCGAGATCCAGGAGACCGATCGCGAGCTCGAGAAACGCGAAAAGAAGGTCACCTCTCCTTTCTTCATCCCGATGATCATCCCGAACCTGGCCAGCGGCCACGTGAGCATGATGGTCAACGCGCAAGGGCCGAACACCTGCATCGCCACGGCGTGCGCGAGCTCGGCCCACTCGGTCGGCGAAGCGGCGCGCCTCATCCAGTACGGCAAGGCCGACGTGATGGTCGCCGGCGGCGCCGAAGCCGTCGTCTGCGAGCTCGGCATCGCGGCCTTCGCGTCGATGAAGGCCCTCTCCACCCGCAACGACGACCCGTCCCACGCCTCGCGTCCCTACGACGTCGACCGTGACGGCTTCGTGCTCGGCGAAGGCTCGGGCGTGCTCGTGCTCGAAGACATGGAGATGGCCAAGAAGCGCGGCGCGAGAATTTACGCCGAGGTTCTGGGCTACGGCCTGAACGCCGACGCGTTCCATATGACGACGCCGGCACCCGAAGGCGCGGGCGCGCAGGAATGCATGCGCCTGGCTCTCGAAGACGCGCGCGTGTCGGCGGCCGACGTCGGCTACGTCAACACGCACGGCACGTCGACTCCGACCGGCGACGGGCTCGAGGCGCAGGCCGTGGCGAAGGTCTTCGCGGCGGCCGGCAAGAACCTGAACGTCAGCTCGACCAAGAGCATGACCGGGCACCTGCTCGGCGCGGCCGGCGGGATCGAGGCCGCGTTCACGGCGCTTTCGTTGCACTACGGCATCATTCCGCCGACGGTCAATCTGGTGAAGATGGATGACGTGAGCGCCTCGACAGGGCTCGACTTCACCCCGAACCATGCGGTGAAGAAGTCCTATCGGTACGCTCTTTCAAACTCTTTCGGTTTCGGCGGTACGAACGCCAGCGTCGTTCTCGGCCGCGTTTAAGCGAATTCAGCTCTTTTTCATTTCGGAGGCCGCCCATGTCCAAGCAACGTCTCGCTATCGCCAGTGACCACGCCGGCTTCGCCCTGAAAGAGTTTCTCGTCAAAAACACGCCCGAAGTCGACTGGGTCGATCTCGGGCCGGCCAATGCCGACCGCACCGACTACCCCGATTACGCCGCGCGGGTGGCGCAGGACATCGAGTCCGGAAAAATCCCGCGGGGAGTCCTCGTCTGCGGCTCGGGCATCGGGATGTGCATCGCCGCCAACAAGTTCAACGGCGTGCGCGCGGCCGTCGTCGAGTCCGAGACGAGCGCGAGGCTTTCGCGAAGCCACAACGACGCCAACGTGCTCTGCTTAGGCGCTCGCCTTATCGCGCCGGATTATGCTAAGGATATCCTGCAAGTTTGGCTCGGCACCCCTTTCGAAGGCGGCCGGCACGCCGACCGCGTGAAGAAAATTTCCAAGCTCGAGAAAAAAAATTGAGCGCCGCACATTGATAAGGACCACCCGATGACGTCGAAAACCCCGATCGATCACATCCTCAAGCAAGACCCCGAGCTCGCCGCCTCGATCCAGCGCGAAGACCGCCGCCAGCACGAGCGCCTGGAGCTGATCGCCTCGGAGAACTACGTCTCGGACGCCGTGCTCGAGGCCCAGGGCAGCATCCTCACCAACAAGTACGCCGAAGGGTATCCCGGCAAGCGCTACTACGGCGGCTGCGAGTTCGTCGACCAGGTCGAGCAGCTGGCCATCGACCGCGCCTGCAAGCTCTTCGGAGCCGAAGCCGCCAACGTCCAGCCGCACAGCGGCTCGCAGGCCAACATGGCCACCTATCTCGCGTTCATGAAGCCCGGGGACAAGATCCTCGGCATGAACCTCTCGCACGGCGGCCATCTCACCCACGGCAGCCCGGTGAACTTCTCGGGCCGGCTTTTTCAGGTGGTGGCCTACGGCGTGAAAAAAGAGACGGGACGCATCGACTACGACCAGCTTCGCGACGTCGCCCTCGAAGAAAAGCCGGCCGCGATCATCGCGGGCGCGAGCGCTTATCCGCGCACGATCGAGTTCGACAAGTTCGGCCAGATCGCAAACGAGGTGGGCGCCAAGCTCGTCGTCGACATGGCCCACATCGCCGGCCTCGTCGCCACGGGCCTGCATCCGAGCCCCGTGCCCCACGCGCACTTCGTGACGTCGACGACGCACAAAACCCTGCGCGGCCCGCGCGGCGGCCTCATCCTCTGCAAGAAAGACGACCTCAAGACGGTCAACAGCCAGATTTTTCCCGGCATCCAGGGCGGCCCGCTCATGCACGTCATCGCGGGCAAGGCCGTGGCCTTCGGCGAGGCGCTCCAACCCTCTTTCAAGGAATATTCGTCGCGGGTGGTGAAGAACGCCCGCCGCCTGGGCGAAGTGCTCGTGGCGAGGGGCTATGATCTCGTCTCGGGCGGCACCGACAACCATCTCGTGCTCGTCGATCTTTCCAAGAAAGACATCACGGGCAAGGAAGCCGAGCACGTGCTCGAGCTCGCCGGCATCACCGTCAACAAGAACACCGTGCCCTTCGAGACGAAGAGCCCGTTCATCACGAGCGGCATCCGCATCGGCGTGCCCGCGATCACCACGCGCGGCCTGAACGAGGCGGAGGTCACGATCGTCGCCAACTGGATCGATGAGGCGCTCACGCATCGCACCGACGAGACGCGCCTGGCGAAAATCGCGGCAAGCGTCAAGGATCTCTGCCTGAAGTACCCGCTGTACAAGGCGTAACCGAGGAAAACCGTTTTGAAGTGCCCCTACTGCTCCGCAATGGACAACAAGGTCATCGACTCGCGAATCAGCCAGACCGGCGACATCACGCGCCGTCGGCGCGAGTGCTTGACCTGCGAGGGCCGCTTCACGACCTACGAGCGCGTCGAAGCCGTCATGCCGATGGTCATCAAGAAAGACGGGCGGCGCGAGCCGTTCGATCGCGACAAGATCTTCGGGGGCATCCAGAAGGCCGCGCAGAAACGCCCGATCACGACCGCCCAGATCGAGAAGGCCGTCCACGACATCGAGCGGCGCGTGGCCTCGTTCAGCGTGAAGGAAATCCCGTCGCGCACGATCGGCCAGCTCATCATGGTGGCGCTCCACCAGCTCGACAAGGTCGCCTACGTGCGGTTCGCCAGCGTGTACCGCGAGTTCCAGGACGTCGAGGAGTTCGTCGAAGACCTGAAAGAATGGCCACAGAGCCCCACGAACGAAGACGAGCTCTCCTTCGAGTTCGCCGATCCGGCCGCGGAAGACGAGGAGAAAAAACCATGAGTCTCAACCGGCGCCAGGCGCGCGAGCTCGCCTTTCAGTTCCTTTACGGCCACCTCGCCATTGCTGCCCCTGCGCCGAAGGCAGCCGAGCTGCGGCACACCGACTTCGAGCTTTTCGCCGAGAACTTCGAGTCGAAGTCGGACGAATTTGCCTGGGAGCTCGCCGAAGGCACCGGGAAAAACCTGCCCGCGCTCGACGCCCAGATCGGCAAGCTGTCGACGAACTGGCGCATCGAACGCATGCCGCGCGTCGATTTGACCGTTTTGCGCCTGGCGGCCTTCGAAATCCTCTTCCGGCCCGACATCCCCAAGACGGTTTCGATCAACGAGGCCATCGAGCTCGCCAAGCGCTTCGGGGCGGAAGACTCCGCCGCCTTCGTGAACGGGCTTCTGGACAAGATCGCCAAGCCTTCTTAAACTTGGGGTATGGACGCCCTCCTCTCGCAGTCCGCCTCCAGCCTGCTAGTTTGCTCGATTTACGAAGACCAGCGCCCCCTCAAGGGAGCGGCCGGGCACCTCGACTGGCGCCTGAAAGGTTTTCTCTCCCGCTTCGTCATGGGCGGACGCATCACCGGCTCGCCCGGCGAGTTCGTCTACGTCCCCGTCAAGCGCCACGACTCCATTCGCCACCTGCTGCTCGTGGGCCTCGGCCACCAAGGCGCCCAGGCTCAGCCCCCCGAGGCCGACCTCATCGCGAAGCTGGCCAAGCGCGTGGCCCAGCTGCAGTTCAAGCGGGTCGTGGTCAGCCGCTCGAGCTTCCCGGGTCTCGACGAAAACAAGATCGCAAAGGCGCTCAAGGGCGTCGAAGTGGAGTTCACGGAATGAAAAAATTCAACGACCTCGCCTCCCTCTCGCTGCTCGACGACGATTCCTCGACGAATCTGCCGGAAAGGGCGTGGGACGACCTGACGATCAAGGCGATGCGCGCGGAGGCCGCGCCAAAAGTGGTACAGCCGACCAAGGCCGCCGCCGCGCCGGCTCCGCGCCAGGCCCCCGCGGCGCGCGTCTTCAGCAGCAAGCCCACCTTGCGCCAGATGATGTCCGAGTACAACAAGCGCAGCGCGCGCATCGCGCCGATCAAGACCTACGACCCGGCGGCGGATCCGGCGACCTTCCGCTTCGAGAGCGTCGACCTCATCCAGATCCCGATCATCCCCGGAAAAATCCTGCGCCCCGCTCGCGACTCCGATGCTGACGCTTGAGACCCTAGCCGCGCGCCTCCGAACGTGGTCGGCACGCCATAGGGCCAACGCCCGCGCCGACGTCTCCCCCATCCAGCTTTACCAGGAGCTCTTCGCGCTCACGCACGAGCTGAAGTCGTCGGTCCAGCTCACCGAGGACACGGCCGTGCAGGCGCTCGACCCGGTCATTACCGAGAGCGACGCGCGGCTGCGCCAGCTGGCCTACGACGAGCTCGAGCTCGCGCCCGCCGACAATGCCGCCCTCCGCAAGC
>JACQAX010000373.1 GCA_016194795.1 Deltaproteobacteria bacterium
GCTCGATCAAGGGCGGCATGACCTTCAACGTGAAACCCGCCAAACCCGAGGTCGGGACGAGCCTCACCGTCGCGGGCCTGCAGACGCAGAAGATGGTCGAGAGCTCGATGCCGATCGCGCGCAACACCGTCAAAGGCGCGATCAGCGCGACTCTCAACATCGGCGGCTCCGGCCTCAACCAGAGCGACATCATCGCCGGCTGGAAGGGCAACGGCTCGATGGACATCAAAGATGCCATCTTCTCGACGCTGGACGTCGGTACGCAGGTCAAGGCGGGCGTGATCGACAAGCTCCCGGGCGCGATCAGGTCGAAGGCCAACATCCCCGACAAGCTTCTCGACAAGCAGGGCAAGTACCAGAACGTCGGCGTGAAATTCGCGCTGAACAGCGGCGTGATGAACATCAACGAGATCAACGGCAAGGCTTACCCGGACGCTGGGCTCGATCTCAAGGGCAACGGCTCGGTGAAGCTCGCCAACTACGGCCTCGATCTCACGCTCGACATCATCGACACGTACAACATGCTCCGTCTCGACAACGAGGTGAAGGACCAGCGCTACGGGCATTTCGCGGTATCGCCGAAAGTCGGCGGAACCCTCTTCGAGCCGAAGTTCGACTGGGGCGCGACTCTCGGCAAGCTGCTCGAGAGCGCGGCGCGCCAGCAGCTCGCCACCCGCGGAAAAGAGGAGCTCAAGAAGCATCTGCCCGGCGCCGCCGGCGGCCTGCTCGACAAGATCACCGGCGGCGGTGGCGGCAACAATAACAACAACACGAATCCGTCCCCGACGCAGAAGCCCGCCGAAGCGGTGGGCAAGGCGCTCAAGGGACTTTTCGGTCACTGATTTCTATAGAGGAGATTCAAATGAAGAAAATTCTCGTGGCGGTCGCTCTCGCGTCGCTGCTGGTGGTTTCCGGTTGCGGTACCGATAAAAACATCAATCGCGCGAAGATGTCTGCGGCGAAGTACTGGACCGACAAGGCTTATCCGGGCAAGGCTTTCGACGTCCAGGTTCTCGACGCCACCAAGGTCGATGACGGCAAGTATCGCGTCAAGGCGATGGTCGACGGCCAGCAGCGCGTCGGTCTCTTCAATCCCGACACTGAAACCTTCGATGAAGGTTACTACTCGCTGGCCAGCGAGCGTGGCAAGAAGATCGCCGAGATCGAGGAAGAGAACCGCTATCTCAAAGACCAGCTCGACAAGAAGGAAAAGGAGCTCTACCAGCTGAAGCTCCGCCTCAAGTACGTCCACGCCGGCCGTGGCGACCCGAACTCGACGGTCGATTCCGATACGACGAAGGACGACGGCGACGACGAGCCGAAGCCGGTGAAAAAGGCCAAGGCGACGACCGAGGAAAAGAAAGAGTAGTCGATGCTCGAAGCGGCGATCGACATCGGCACGAACACCGCTCTCATCCTGATCGCCGACGTGTCGCCGCCTGACAAGGGCGGCGGCACCCGGAAGCTCGGACGCGTGCTCGAGGACCATATCCGCTTCGTGCGTCTGGGACAGGGCGTGCACCAGAACCGCAAGTTCGCTCCCGAGGCGATGGAGCGCGCGGTCAAGTGCTTCAGAGAGTTCAAAGAGCTCTGTGATCGCCACTCGGTGCCGAAGATCCGGGCCTGTGCCACGAGCGCCTCGCGCGACGCCGCGAACTCGGGCGAGCTTTACGACCGGGTTCGGAAAGAAACGGGCATCGACGTCAAGATCATCGAGGGTGAAACCGAGGCGCGCCTCACGTTCCTCGGCGGTCTGCTCCCGTTCCAGGACCCGTCTAAAACCGCGATCATGGACATCGGTGGCGGTTCCACCGAGTTCGTCGTTCTCGGAAACGACGGCCAGGTCCAGGGGCAGTCTCTGGACATGGGCTGCGTGCGCGCCACCGAGATGTTCCTCAAGGGCGATCCTTACGAGCTCAAGACCCTCGAGGCGATGGAGTCGCACCTCAGGCAGGTTTGGGCGCAGCTCGACCCCGCGCTCCAAAAAGAGCTGCGCGACAAGGAGTGGGCCGGCGTCGCCGGCACGCCTACGACGCTCGCGGGCATCGCTCAAGGCCACGTGCAGTTTCACGCCGATCAGCTCGACGGTTACCGCATGGATCGTTGCGCGGTGGGAGACATGTACGAGGCGCTCGCGATCGAATCTCAAGCCAAGCGCGCGTCGAATCCGCTGATGGGCACGGGGCGTGCCGACGTCATCGTCGCGGGCGCGGCGATTCTACTCACGGCGATGGAGTTTTTCGACAAGGACGAGATCGTGGTCAGCTCGCGCGGCTTGCGCCACGGAATCCTGCTCGAGCCGCCGGCGGGCAGGTTGAGCGGCAGGCATTCCTTGCCGAAGGTCGACTGGATGCGCTCGAGCAGATCCTCGCAGTCGACGTTCTCGGCATCGATCTTGTTCACGATGATCAGGCGATCGAGGCCGCGCTTCTGCGCCCAGGTCATGAACCGGCCGGTCATCATCTCGACGCCGTTCTGCGCGTTGATCACGATCGCCGCGGTCTCCACCGCCGCCAGGGCGGGAAGCGCGTGACCGAGGAAATCGGGGTAGCCGGGGGTATCCAGCAGGTGGATGCGCGTTGGTTCC
>JACQAX010000355.1 GCA_016194795.1 Deltaproteobacteria bacterium
AACGGCGAGCTCGCCGAGCGCGCGGCGCGCCCGCGAGTCCCATTTCGGCTCGAGCGGCGCTCGTTCGATGCGAAGAACCCGGAACTTGTCTTTAGGCATGTTCTCTCCTGTCGAACACCACGCGTGGGCGCCCGCCGGCTTCGGGATGCGGCTTCACCGCCCACGGCAGCTCGACGAGCTCGCGCAGCGCCTCGGCGTAGAGCGCATGCTCGACCTCGAGACCGCGGCGCTCGAGCGTCGCGACGGTATCGTCGTCGCGCACCGCGAGCGTGGCTTGAGCGACGATCGGGCCGTCGTCGAGGCCCGCGCCCACGAGGTGCACGGTGGCGCCGGTGAGCTTCACGCCGTGGCTCAGAGCCTGGGCGTAACCGTCCTTGCCGGGAAACGCCGGCAAGAGCGACGGGTGCACGTTCAGGATGCGCGCCGCCTGCAGCCTCTCGTCCCAGAATCGGCGGATGAAGGATTCGCTGAAGAGGCGCATGTAGCCGGCCAGGACGATCCAGTCGAACTCGAGGCGCGCGAGCTCGGCGAGGACGCGCTGCTCGTGCTCCTCGCGCCCGAGGCCCTTGCTCGGAACCGTCACCACCGGAATGCCGAACTCCCGGGCGACGTCGCAGGCTCCAGCGCCTTCGACGTTGGTCAGCAGGGCCTTGATGTCGGCCGGCAAACGCCCGCGCGCGCGCGCCTCGCAGAGCGAGCGGAAGTTCGATCCCCGCCCGCTGGCGAGAACGACGACCGCTTTCCGGCCAGCTTTGCGCTCAGTAGTTTGCGCGGACACTCCCCACATCCCTCCGAAATTTCATCCCTTCAAAACGAATCTTCTCGAGCGCGGCCATCGCGTCGCTGCGCGCGGCATCGAGGCTTTCGCCCAGCGCGCTCACGCCGAGCACGCGGCCCCCCGACGTCACGAGCCCGCCTTCGCGAGCCTTCACCCCGGCGAAATACACGCGAGGGCCTTTGGCGAGCAGGAGGTCGTCGACGCCCTCGATCTTCATCCCCGTCTCGGGCGCCTCGGGATAGCCGCGGCTGGCGGCCACGACGTTCACGCACGCGTTCGAAGACCATCTCATGGGATTCGCGTCGAGGTTGCGCTCGAAGCAGCCGTTCGCGATGCCGTAAAGCAGCGGGAGCAGGTCGGACTCGAGGCGCGGCAGGATCGCCTGCGTCTCGGGGTCGCCGAAGCGCGCGTTGTACTCGAGCACCCAGAAATCGCGACCGCGCACCATCAGGCCGGCATAGAGCAGCCCCTTGAACGAAGATTTCGCCTCGCGCATCGCCGTCAGCAGCGGCGCGAAGACCTTCTCGACGATCTCCGCGAGCTGTTCGGCGCCGAGCCAGGGCACCGGGCTGTACGCGCCCATGCCGCCGGTGTTGGGGCCGACGTTGCCTTCGCCCAGCCGCTTGTGGTCGCAGGACGGCTCGAGCACCGCGAGCCGTTTCCCGTCGGTGAGCGCGAAGACGCTCACCTCGTGGCCGCTGAGCAGCTGCTCGACGACCATCAGGGGCGGCGGGGTCTTCTTCGTGTCTTTGGACCCGGAAGCCTCGGAGCGTCCCACGCGCTCGAAGATCTTGTCCTCGAAGACCTCTTTGACGAACTCGGCGCCCTCGCGCGCGTCGACGCAGATGCGCACGCCCTTGCCGAGGGCCAGGCCGTCGTACTTCATCACGATCGGATAGCCGCCAAGGCTTTCGACCACCTGCTCGAGCTTCGGCGCATCGTCGGCCTTGAGCACGACGTGGCGCGCGGTCGGAATGCCGGCGGCCTCCATCATCTCCTTGGCGAACGCCTTGCTCGACTCGATCCGCGCGGCGGCGCGCTTCGGGCCGAACGCGAGCAAACCCTCGGCCTCGAGATCGTCCACCAGCCCGGCCGCGAGGAGGTCATCGGGGCCGATGACGGCAAACTCGATGTCGAGCTCTCTCAGCTTGGCGGCGACGGCGGCGTGGTCTTTGAGGTCGACGGGCGCCGTCTTCAGGCCCGCCCTGGCCATGCCCTCGTTGCCCGGCAAGACGACGAGCTCGCGGCAGCACGGGCTGGCGACGAGCTTGGCGGCGAGCGCATGCTCGCGCGCGCCCGAGCCGAGCACGGCGACCCGAATGGGCTTCGTGAGCAGCTCCTGGCGTTCAGGGCGCTCGGTTTTCTTCAGCTCGCGAGGCACTTTTTGATCCTTTCCAGCATCTCGGCGAGCGGCAGCCCCTTGCCGCCCGGATTCTCTCCGCAGACGGCGAGCGCCAGCGACGGGTAGAGCGCGTCGGCCGCGTCGCGAAACTCTTTCGAGAGCACCGGCGGCTGCCCCTCCTTGAGGAGCACCGTTTTTTTCCAGTCGGCGGACGGATCGGCCTGCGCCGCGGCCTTGGCCTTCTTTACCGCGTCGAACCAGTCCGTTTTCCGATAGAAAAGACGCAGAAACTCTTTCGAGATCTGGGTACCCGTCTTCGGATCCAGCAGCCGCAGCTCGTCGGGGCCGATCGAGTCGACGAGCCAGAGCTCCTTGCCCGAGATCGCCCATTCGAACTTGCCGTCCCAGAGCTCCAGCCCCGTGCGCTCGAAGACGCCGGCCAGCCAGGTCGCCAGCACCAGGGTGCGCGCGACGAGCCTTTCGAACGTCGGATAGTCGAGCCCGGAGTAGTTGAGCGCCTGCTCCCAGGTGAGGAACCGGTCGGTGTCCTCGAGCTTGCTGAAGAACTCGAGCACGGGCCGGTCGAGCTTTTCGCCCTCGCGCGGGACGTGCGTGAGGCCGAGCGCCGCGGAGTAGGTCTCGCTCAAGCGATCGAACAGGCTCGACCCTTGCGGGACGCCGAAACGGAAGACCACCTCGAGAGGGATCAGGCGGGTGGGCTCGTCCCAGCCCCGTCCTGTATAATGATAGAGGGTTTGGGACCCGAACTTGTGCTCGACGGGCCCGACGGTGGCGACGCGCTTGACGAGCAGGCGATTCGGCGCGCTCCGCTCGAGGAAGTGGTGCTTCAGGCCCTCGCCTTCCAGCGCCGCGATCTCGCACTCGAGAGTTTCGCGCAAACGCCCGCGGAACGGCTTGAGCCAGGGCGACTGCGCAAGCCTCGCCAGCCGCCAGGTCGCCGGGTCGCCGGCGGCCTTGAAAAAGTGCGCGCCGAGCGCGGCAAGCGACGCTCCCTTGTGACCGAGGCTATCGGGCATGCGGCCCCAGTCGAAAACGGAATACGCGTCGGTGTACTCGAACTCGAGCTTGTCCTGGGAGGCCTCCCAGAGGTTCTTCACGCTGCCTTCGTACACCAGCTTGGCCATGGCTTAGCGGCTCCCCTTTCCGGGCTCGCCCACGGCGAGGCGCTCGCTCGAGCGAAGCGCCGCGAAGCGCGACGACTCGCTCACGTCGGTCGGATACTTGCCGTCGAGACAGGCCATGCACGGCTTCTTCACGCGCCCGCCCCCCGTCTCGGAGAGGCTTGCGAGCAGGCCCGGGATGTCCTGGTACACGACGCCGTCGGCGCCGAGGATGGAGGCGATCTCTTTTTCGGTTCGTCCCGCCGCGATGAGCTCGTCGGGATTGGGAAAGTCGATGCCGTAGAAGCAAGGGAAGCGGATCGGCGGGCACGTGCTGACGAAGTAAACCTTCTTGGCGCCCGCGCGTTTCACGAGGTCGACGATCTTGCGCGAGGTCGTGCCGCGCACGATCGAGTCGTCGACGAGGATGATGTTCTTGCCCTTGAGCTCGCTCACCACCGGGTTGAGCTTGAGATCCACGGCCTTTTCGCGCTTCTCCTGCGAGCCGAGAATGAACGTGCGCTTGATGTAGCGATTCTTGATGAGGATCTCCCGGCACGGAAGCCGGAGCTCCTCGGCCAACGCCGTCGCGGCCGTGCGCGAGGTGTCCGGGACGGGCGCCACGATGTCGGCCTCGATCTCGCCGCGGTCCATCTTCGCGCGGATGAGCTTGGCCAGGTTGCGGCCGAGCGCCAGGCGCGTGCCGTAAACCGGCGTGCCCTCGAGCTCGCTCTCGGCGCCCGCGAAATACACCCATTCGAACATGCACGGGCGATGCTCGCGCGAGCCATCGAGCACGAGCGAATGCAGGCGCGCCTCGCGGTCGATGAAGATGAGCTCGCCCGGCTTCACGTCGCGCTCGACCTTGTAGCCGAGAAACGAGAGCGGGATGGTTTCGCTGGCGACCATGTACGCGAGCTTGCCGTCGATCTTTTTGCTTCCCAGCACGAGCGGGCGAATGCCGTACGGATCGCGGAACGCGAAGAGCCCCGCCTCGCCGAGGATGCCGGCGACGCTGTAGCTGCCGAGCAAGCTCTCGAAAATCGAGCGTACGGCTTTCTGGATGTCGACGAACGAGTTGCCTTGGAGCTTGTCGGCGAACCAGTTCAGGATCGTCTCGCTGTCGGAGCTGGTAAAGCAGCGACGGCGCATCTCGGTCTGCAGCCGGTCTTTGACCGACTGGTAGTTGACGAGGTTGCCGTTATGCACCACGCCGATGCCGTAGGGATAGTTGATGACGAGCGGCTGCACGTCCTGGACGTCGCCCACGCCCACCGTCGAGTAGCGGGTATGGCCGATGGCCGTGGACCCGCGCAGGCCTTCGACGGCCTCGCGCTTCAGGTGAGCCAATGACCCCAATGACGCCGCACATTTATGGGCGCAAGGTACACAAAACCGATCCCTTATTCAACGAACTGGCTTACTCGGACAAGAGAAAAGCCGGAGATAAAATGACGCGGTAGTTTGACACGCCACGCAACCTAGGCTACTCGAGGGTCGTTCACGAAGCACGGTGCGTGTTCTGGGGAGAAGACGTACCAGGTTCAACAGCGTTTTGAGGGGGTTCCAGCCATGCGTGGGGTTTCGCGTGTCGGATTCGTTTTTTCGTTTCTCGTTTTGAGCTTGCTCGCCTCCGCGTCAAGCGGATGGGCGGCCGACCGGCGTCAGCCCAAACAGGCCGGCCAATGCGCCTCGTTGCTGACCGACGCGATCCCGATCAAATGGATCGAAAAGATGCTCGAATCGGGCAAGGCCGAC
>JACQAX010000358.1 GCA_016194795.1 Deltaproteobacteria bacterium
CGAGCGCGCCGTCGCCGATATCGAGCTTGTCGGCCACGCCGACCTTGCCGGCGAGGATCGCGCCCTTGCCCACCGTCACGTTGCCCGCCATGCCCACCTGCGCGCACAGGATCGCGTGCGCCTTCACGTGACCGTTGTGTCCGATCTGACAGAGATTGTCGATCTTCGCGCCGCGCTCGATCAGGGTGTCCTTCAGCGTCCCGCGATCGACCATGGCGCCCGCGCCGATCTCGACGTCGTCCTCGACGACGACGCGGCCGAGGTGCCAGATCTTCACCGAGCCCTGCGGCCCACGCGCGTAACCGAAGCCATCCGAGCCGAGCACGCTGTTCGCATGGATGCGCACGCGATTTCCCAGCTGGGTTTTCGGGTAAAGCACCGCCCCGGGAAATATCACGCAGTCGGTCCCGATCGTCGCCCCGGGCCCGATGACGGCGTTGGCCAGCACCACCGTGCGCGCGCCGACGCGCGCGCCTTCGCAAACCACCGCGCCAGGCGCGACCACGGCGGTCGCATCGATCTCGGCGCGCCCCGACGTCGGCGCGCGCCAGTCCCCCAACGGATCCGCGTCCGCGATCACCTTGCTCAGCTTCGCCAAGCCGACGTAAGCGTCAGGCGACGACACGACCACGCGAACCGCGCCGGGCAGCTGCGCGAGCACGCGGTCGACGAGCGTGGCGCTCACCACCAGCAGCGATGCCTGCGTCTGAGCCGCATCCCTGACGAACGCCTCTGAAATGACGAAGGCCACGCCCCCGGCGCCCGTTTCGAGCGGCTCACCGAGCTGCGTGACCTCGAGCTTCTCGCCGCTTCCGAGCTTGCTCAGCGCCACCGTGCCGGTTACGGCATCGACGACGCGATCAAGCGGAAGCGGGTTGATTTTAACCATGCTTCTTGTTGAAGCCCTTGATGATCTCTTCGGTCAGGTCGTCGCCCGGCTGCGAAAACAAGACGTTGTTCTCGTTCTTCTCGAGAATCACCGTGTAGCCGTTCTTCTTGCCGAGGTCCTCAACGAGCCCGCGCAACTTGCCGATGATCGGCTCGGTCAGCTGGCGCTCGCGCTGCTGAATGTCGTACTGCGACTTGCTGAAGAGCTCGCGGTACTTCACCAGGCGTTCCTGAATCTCGCCCTGCTTGCGGCCCTTGGCTTCGTCGCTGAGCACGAGCGACTGCTTCTTGAAGTCTTCGGTCATCTTCTTGATGGCTTCTTCTTCAGCCTGCAAGGCCTTCTTCTTCTCGTTGAATTCCTTCTCGAGAGTCGACTTGGCGTTCTTCCCCGACTCCACGCTCTGCAGCGCCTTCTGAAGATCGACCACGCCGATCTTGATGTCGGCCGCATGAGCCGAAAGCGAGAAACCGAGAACCCCAACGAGAGCGATCAATGCACGATTCAAACGCATATATAATGTCTCCTAGATCAAAAGGGAGGACCGATAAAGAAGTTAAACACAACGTTTCCTTCGTTGCCAACCGGTTTGATCGGGAACCCCCACTCGAAGCGCAAGGGGCCGATCGGCGAAAACCAACGGAAACCGAAGCCGACGTCTTTTTTCAGGGAAGTGACGTTAACGAGATCATGGAACGTCGCATAGCTGTTCCCCATGTCATAGAAGAACACCATCTTGACGCCCGCTTCCTTGATGAGCGGGATCTCGAGCTCGGCGATGTAAAGCAGCTCTGACGCGCCGCCAAGCGGGATGTCAGCCGCGTCTTTCGGGCTGACCGTAAAGGTGTCGTAGCCTTTCAGGTTGTTCGGTCCGCCGAGATAAAACTTTTCCGACGGCGGGACGTTCTTGTCGGTCGTCTTGAGCGTATGGCCGATCTCGAGCTTGGTGCGGAACGTGAGGTCCTCGGTGATCGGGTGGTAGAAGCGCCCCTCGCCGATGAACTTCGCGAAGTTCTTGTTGGCCCCCACGCCGGCTAGCTCCGTCGAGACGCTCTCGTAATTGCCCTTGCTCGTCTCGAAGCGGTTGTTGCGTTTGTCACGCACGAACGAGACGCCGACGCTCGACATGTTGCCGACGTCGTCACCGACTTGAAGGTTGGGATCCACCGAATAGTTGATCTGGTCGAGGGTCAGGTGCTCGAACTTATACGTCGTATAAACGTAGAGATCGTCCTCGAGCGGGTGGCCGAACTTGAAGTCGAAGCCGTCCTTGAACTCGAGGTACTTGTTCGGGATCGGGAAGCTGACGAGGAAGACGTCGACGCCGGCGCTCCACAGCGAGTCGAAAAGATACGGCTCGGTGAAGCCGAGGCTCAGGCTGCGCGACACGCGGTCGGAAGCGTACTGGCCGGCCAGACTCAGGTTCTGGCCGCGGCCGAAAAGGTTGATCTCGGCGATCTGGGTGGTGAGAAAGAACTTCTGGATGCTGCCGTAGCCCATGCCGACGGTGACCGTGCCGGTCGAGCGTTCCTTGACGTTGATCTCGATGTCGACGACGTCTTTCTTGTCTTTGCGCGTGACCGAGTTGAAGACGACCTCGCCGGGCGCGAAGTAGCCGAGGCGCTCGACGCGCTCGCGGCTCACGCGCAGGCGCGTGCCGTTGTAAAGCTCGCCTTCGCGGATGCGCAGCTCGCGGCGGATCACCTTGTCGCGGGTCTTCGAGTTGCCGAGAACGTTGATCTCGCCGAAATGCGTGAGGTTGCCCTTCTCGAAGTCGTAGCGGATGTCCACGGTGCGCGAGTCGTCGTGGATGTTCATCTTGGGGTTCACGTTCACGAACGCGTAGCCCAGGTCCTGGTACTTCTCGGTGAGCCGCTGGATGTCGTCGTTGCGCTTCTGGATCGAGAAGATCTGGCCGGTGGTCATCTGCGTCGCTTCACCCAGCTCCTTCTTGTCGTAGAGCAGGTCGCCGCTGAAATCGATCTCGCCGACGTTGTAGCGCTGGCCTTCGTCGACGTAGATCGAGACGAAAAGCCACTTCTTGTCCTCGCTCACCGTGACGATCGGCTGCTCGTAGCGGAACTTCACGTAGCCTTCGTTCAGATAGAAGTAGGTGAGGATCTGGAGATCCTGCTTGAACGCCGACTCCTTGAAGTTACCCGAGCTCGAGATCCACGAGAAGAAGTTGCCTTCTTTCGTGTTGCGCAGCACGCCCTTGAGGCGGTCGTCGCTGAAGCTGTGGTTGTTGAGGAAGGTGATCTTCTTGATGCGGACTTTGTCGAAGTCGCTCACGCGATAGATCAGCTCGACCTCGTCGGGCTTGGCCGTCGGCTTCGTCTCGTAAGAGACGCGCGCGAGATAGAAGCCCTTCTCCTCGTAATGCTTCTGGATGAGCGAGATGTCCTCTTTGACCTTGTTCACGTCGAGGATCGAGTATTCCTTGAGCTTGATGACGTCTTGCAGATCTTTGTTGGAGATCTGGTCGTTGCCCTCGAAGTCGATCTTCACGATCGTCGGGCGCTCCTTCACCGAAAACGTGAGGACGCCGCTCTCGTAATCCACCGCGACGTCGTCGAAATAACCGAGGCTGTGCACGGCCTTGATGTCGTCGGCGATGGCGTTGCGGCGAGCCTGGTCGCCCGCTTTCGACTTCACCTTCGCCAAGATCGCGTCCTTCTCGATCTTCTTGTTGCCAGTCACGCGCACTTCGCGGATCGGCCCGAGAGACTCGCTGGTAGCGGCAGGAGAGCGACTGAGAGCCGCGTGCGAAAAATGGAAACGCTCCGAGGCAACCGTTGGAAGGGCGACGCCGGTCAGGATGTATGCGCTAATGATGAGTTGGGCAAAAGCCCGCGAGACCTTTAACAAATTTAACCTTCGTGTGGAGTTTAACCCTGGTTATATTTTTGCGCCTCGTTCGTCAACTGACTAAACGCCCGTCGCGAATTTCGACCACCCGCGACATTCTCTTCGCCAAACCCATGTCATGCGTCACCACGATGAGGCTGACGTTCCGACGCCGGTTGAGGTCGAGCAGCAGGGAAACGAGATTGTTGCTGTTCTCGCTATCGAGGTTACCGGTGAGCTCGTCGCCGAGCAGAAGCTCGGGTTTCATCAGCAGCGCACGCGCGACGGCGACACGCTGGCTTTCGCCCCCCGAGAGCTCGCCCGGGCGATGGTTGAGGCGATGGGCCAGGCCGACCTCGGTCAAAAGCTCCTCGGCGAGCGGCTTGAGAAACCTCTCGTCGCGGCCGGCGATCATGCCCGACATCATCACGTTCTCGAGCGCGGTGAACTCCGGCAGCAGATAGTGGAACTGGAACACGAAGCCGAGATGGCGGTTGCGGAAGCGGCTGCGCGCGTCCTCCGAGCCGGCGAAAACATCGTTGTTCTCGAAGAATACCTTGCCGGTCGTCGGCTCCTCGAGCGTTCCGAGGATGTGAAGCAGCGTACTCTTGC
>JACQAX010000359.1 GCA_016194795.1 Deltaproteobacteria bacterium
CTCGGAAGAGCCGTCGGCAAGCCCCTCTCGCAGTCGCTTTACTGAGTATTATCGGGGATTCCCAGGAGATTTGTCGTCCGATTTGCGTCGATAAAACTTATTTGGTATGATGCGCCGCAACATACGGAGGGGATTATCGTATGACTCCAAAGCCGGCGCTATTGCCGCGAAAGTTCGTTATTTACCACAACCCACGATGCACGAAGAGCCGCGAGGCTCTCGATCGTCTGCGTAAGGCAGGCATCGAGCCGAAGATCGTGGAGTACCTGAAAACGCCGATTCCGGCGCTTGAGCTCGACAAGCTGCTCAAGCAGATGAAGCTCCTGCCGCAAGACATCGTGCGGACGACGGAAGACCGGTTCATCGATCTCGAGCTCGACAAGACGCCGCCGAAGACGCGCAGCGGTTGGGTGAAGCTCCTGGCCGACAACCCGGTGCTCATCGAGCGCCCGATCATCACCGACGGCACCCGCGCGGTGCTCGGGCGCCCGCTCGAGAACGTCGACAAGATCGTCACGCCGTTAAGTTAATTTCTTCGGATCGAGCAACGAGCGGATCTGCTTCTCGGTGAGAAGTTTTTTCTCGCGCACGAGCTCGACGACCGATTTGCCCGTCGCGAGCGCCTCCTTGGCGAGCTCGCCGGCGCGGCCATAGCCCAGCACCGGGTTCAGCGCCGTCGCGATCTGCGTCGTGTTCTCGGCGTACGCGCGGCAGCGCTCGCGATTCGCGTCGATCCCCTCCACGCAACGCAGCCGCAGCTGCGCGAGCGCCTTGGCCATGATCGCCGACGACTCGAGCACGAGCTGCGCCATCACCGGCATCATCACGTTGAGCTCGAGCTGGCCCGCCTGCATCGCGAAGGCGAGGCCCGAGTCGTTGCCCAGCACCTTGAAGAGCACCTGGTTCACCATCTCGAGGATCGACGGGTTCACCTTGCCCGGCATGATGCTCGAGCCGGGCTGGGTCGAGGGCAGGCGCAGCTCGGCGAGGCCGGTCGACGGGCCCGAAGCGAGGAGCCGAAGGTCGTTCACGATGCGCGTGAGCTCGAGCGCCGCCGCTCGCAGCGCGTTCGAGTAGACCATGACCGGAAGCTGCGACTGCATCGCCGCGCGCAGGTCGCGCGCCTGCTCGAGCCGGGGATCGCGGAAAGCGCGGCGAAGCTCTTTGACGATCGCCGGGCCGTAGCCTTTCGGCACGTTGATGCCGGTTCCGGCGGCCGAGCCTCCGATACCGAGCTCGCGCAGGCCCGTTCGGGCATCGTCGACCAGCCGCGCGCAGCGTGCGACGGTGTCGGCATAGGCCGCGAACTCCTGGCCGAGGCGGATCGGCACGGCATCCTGAAGATGCGTGCGCGCGGCTTTCAGTACGCCGTCGAACTTGCGCGCTTTTTTCGCGAACACCTCGGCGAGCGCGTCGAGCTCCTCGACGAGCGGCCCGGCCAGGGCGAGCGTCGCGAGCCGCAGCGCCGTCGGGTAGGTGTCGTTGGTGCTCTGGGACATGTTGACGTGGTCGTTCGGGTGCACGGGATCGTAGGCGCCGAGGGCGTGGCCCAGCAGCTCGTTGGCCTTGTTGGCGAGCACCTCGTTGGCGTTCATGTTCTGCGACGTGCCCGCGCCCGCCTGATACGCATCGACGACGAAATGGCGCGCGAGCTCTTCCGGCTTTTCGGCGAGCAGCTCGTCGGCCGCGCGGGTGATCGCGCGCGCGCGCTTCGGATCGAGCGCGCCGACGGCCTGGTTGGCCCTGGCCGCCGCGCGCTTGAGCTTGAGGTAGCTCGCGAGCAGCTCGGGGTGGACCTGCGTGCCGCTGATGGGGAAGTTTCGGGCCGCTCGATACGACTGGATTCCGAAGTAGGCGTCGGCCGGAATGGCGAGCTCGCCAAGCGAATCTTTTTCGATGCGGGTTCTGGAGCGCGTTTTCATATCAATTGCTTGTATTTGCGTGTGTCCGAACTGTCAGCACTCAAAAAGACGACGCACTGCGTTGATTAACTGGAGGGTTAGTGTTACGAAACGGTCACCTATTTTTTGGGAGAGGAATGATTTATGATGAAACTCGTAACTTTGGCTCTGGTGGCTTCTTTCGCGGCAACGGCAGCACTGGCTGACGAGCCCGCGCCGAACTGGAATCTGGACGGCGACCTCTATCTCGGCACGGCCGTTCCGATCTCGAGCCCCGAATCGGGCGCCGGCGTCGCGATGGGCGGCAGAGCCAACATCCGTTACGAGTCGACCGGCCGCCACGTCCTCATCTTCGGCGAGCTCCAGGGCGAAGGCTTCAACAACGGCGGCAAGAGCACCGACATCCAGTTCAGCCAGTTTTACCTGAACACGGGCCTCATGCTCGGCGCCAAGGCCGTGAAGTGGAAAACGCCGCTCAACGTCGCCGTCTCGCGCGACATCATGACCAACGAGCAGATCGCCGTGCGCTTCGCGTTCTCGGGCCTCTACATCAAGATGCTCGACGAGACCGCCGGCGAAGGCCAGCTCCACCAGACGCTTGAGGCGATCGCCGACTTCGTCGCCGAGTACATCTCGTACCGCAACGAGCACGTCGTGAACTACAACGGCAACTACGTGAACGATCGCTCGATCCTCGGCCTCTACGCCGCCATCAAGTACGAGATCGAAAAGCGCGGCTGGGGCGCGACGATGCAGGTCGACCTGCTTCAGGACCTCTCGCCGTCGTACACCAAGATCAACGGCCGCCTCATCGGCTTCAAGCAGCTCTCGGGCGATCTGAAGAACCTGCGCCCGTACGTCGAAGTGGCCGGCACGCTCGACCACGACACGATGGATCCGACCGGCAGCCTGCAGGGCGCGCTCCGCGTCTTCGCGGGGATCAGCGGCCGGTTCGGCCTGTAAGCTCCGGCCAGCGACTTGAAGATGAGCTCCACCTGGCTCGCCCTCGGCATGCTCCTTTTCTCGGGCGTGCTCATCGCCGTGCAGGCCACGGTCGACGTGGCGCTGGGGCGTAGCCTCGGGCTGTGCTTCTTCGCGTTCATCTTCACGGTCGTGCAGCTCGTGGCGTGCCTTCCGCCGCTGGTGCTCGAGTGGCCGCTGCCCTGGGAGGCGCTCGCGCGCACGCCCTGGTGGCAGTACGTCGGCGGAGCCCTCGGCATGCCCATCTTGTTGATGATGGCCTGGGCGATGGGGAAGAGCGGGTCGTTTGCCGGGCTCGTCGCCTTACTCGTGGGGCAGCTGGCGATGGGACTTATGGTCGACCGCTTCGGGTTGTTTGGTGCGCCATTTCATCCCATTACTCCGGCAAGATTGGCGGGATTCGTCCTGGTGCTGGCTGGATTAATTCTGGCAAAACAATAAGTTAGTGTGGAGTGCCGGAGAAAGAGATTTTTTGTCCCGCTATCTTGACGCGGGGCAATATGTCCTCTATAGTTGCCCACTATGCTCAGGAATTACCCCGTGGTGCGGCGTCTCCTCTTGGCCCTTGCTCTCACTCTGTTTTCGCTGACTTGCTTCGCAGATGGCTTCAAGGAGCTGCCGAACGGGATCCGCGTCGGAGTGCTGCCCAACGGAGTTCAGGTCATCCTCGTGCCCGTGAATACGAAGACGACCATCGTGCGCACGCGCGTGTCGCGCGGCTTCGCCGACGAGCTCATGAACACCAACCCGGGGCTCAACGAGGCGGGCATCACGCACCTGCTCGAGCACCTGCTTTTTCTCGGTACGAAGTCGTTCCCCGAGCTCGACAACGAGCTGAAGAAGAACGCCATCCGCACCAACGCCAACACCGACTGGGACGAGACCAACTACTACGAGATCGGCAGCCCCAAGACGCTCGAGACGATGCTCAAGACCCAGGCGAGCATGCTGGGCGAGCCGCTTCTGCGCGACAACGACATCAAGAACGAGACGCGCCCGGTGACCGAAGAGCTGCAGATGCGCTCGGTCAACCCGTACGTCGAGCTGATCTGGCTGTCGCTCGCGGTTCATGCGAGACAACGCGGCGAGCACCTCATGGCCGGCGAAGTGCACGAGGTGCGGGCCACCTCCCCCGAAACCGTGCGCAACGTCTATAAGCGCCTCTACTCGGCCGACAACATGACCCTCGTCGTGATCGGCGGGATGGAAGACCCCGCCGCGACGCAGGCGATGGTCGAAGCCGAGTACGGCAAGATCCCCAAGCATGCCGGCCCGCCGCCGAACTCGATGCAGGAAGAGTTCATGCCGAAGCCCGGCGAGACGCCCAAGCTCGTCAAGATCAAGAGCGAGATCCCGGGGCGCCGTCTCCTCAACATCCAGTTCCCGATCGCCAACACGGGCAAGACCGAGCACGCCGCCATCCTGCTCAAGCGCTTCCTCAACCGCCAGGGCGCGGGCTCGCCGCTCGCCGAGCTCTACGCGCAGGGCCTCGTCACCAAAGTGCAGACCGACGTCGACACGTATCGCGACCAGACCTTCCTGCGCCTCATCGTGGATCTCACGATGAAGGGCGAGGTGAAGGTGAACGAGGTGCTCGAGGGCGTTTCGTCCGTATTCGGAACCATCGCCGCCAAGGGCCTGCCCGAGACGGTGCTCAACGAGATGAAGCTTTCGTACGCCACGACGCACGCGTCGGGCAGCGGCCTGATGGAAGTCGCCGAAGAGCTGAGCAAGGCGGCCGAAAAATACGGCCTCGACAACCTCGACGCGCACCCGAAACTCGTGCTGAGCGTGACCGGTGAAGAGGTGAAAGAGCTTGCCTCGCGCCTCACGCCCGAAGCCGCGCAGCCCACCATGGTGACGCCGAACGCGAAGGGCACCCTCAACCCGTTCATCAAGCGCCAGGTCGAGATCGTCGATCTCGCCCCGCAGCTTCCCAGGATGCAGCAGGCGTTCGCCGAGGCGAAAGCCGCGATCCCGACGCCGCCCAACCCGTTTCTCCTGGGCGGGCGCCAGAAGTTCATCGGCGACAAGAAGTCGGTCGCCATCATCGTCGCGCCGGGCAAGGACGACTCGAAGGCCGAAGCGATGATCGAGTTCACCTTCAGCAAGGGCCTCAGCGCCGAGGAAAAGCTCGGCCTCGACATGGCCCTCCAGGCGTTTCGCCTCGAGCCCGCCAACGCCCTCCTCTTCAGCCAGCTCGACGAAGCCGGCATCGAGCTCGACTTCAAGTTCAACCCGAGCACGATGACGATGTCGGTGAGCGCGAGCGGAGAGGCCGCCGGCGCGCAGGAAGCGCTCTTCCGCGTGCTCGCCGCGCTTCGCAAGTACGAGCCGAAAGCCGCGACCTTCGAGAACGCCAAAGGGCAGTTCATCAAGCGCATCGAAGACCTGCCTTCGACCGACGTGAGCCGCCAGGCGCTCATCATCGGCTTCAACCAGCTCATGGGCCAGAACACGGTCGATCTCTCGAGCCGCATCGAGAGCGCCAAGAAGATCGACTTCGAGCTGGCCAAGGCCGGCTTCGCCAAGAGCCAGGCGAGCTGGGCCGTCAAAGGCGTGCTCGCGGGCAACTGGAACGACGCCGCGCTCCGGCAGACGGTGCCGCTCATGCTGCCGAAGGCGGGCGAGCCGTTGCCGAAGCCGACCGTGCACGACGAGAAACTCGCCGACGCCAAATACCCCGAGCTCATGGGCCGCGTCGTGCCGGTCGACCGCCAAGGCGTCGCGCGGCTGTATCCCGTCGCCGTGAAACAGTACTCGGAAGAGTACTGGGCGTTCCAGATCTTCTCGCAGATGCTCTCCAAGCGCCTGATGGAAGTCGTGCGCACCGAGATGGGCCTGGTGTACGCGGTTCAGGGCGGCTTCGACGTGCTGCCGAGCGGCGGCGCGGTGCTCTACATGGTGGGCGATACCTCGCACAACGCGTTCAAGGTGGCCCTGGGCTTCACGGCCACCCTGCACGACATGCTCTACACCGACAAGCTGACCGACGCCGACTTCAAGTCGTCGATCTCCGAGACCGTCCAGGGCATCAACAAGCAGCTGAACGGCGCCAAGGGCAGGTTCAGCGCGCTCTTCGACCAGATGGACCCGAAGGACACCGCTCTCAAGCTCAAGGGCATGTCGCTCACGAAGGTGCTCGACATCGTTCGTGCCAAGCTCGAGAGCAGCCCGCAGAAGCTCGACGCGGTGGCGGTGGGCAAGGGTGATCCGGTCTGCGAGAACCTGCTCACGAAGCCGTAAGAATTTGCCGGGCTGGCGCCCGGAAAAAATTTCCCGCGGCGCCTGGCGCGTTTGGTTCGTAGCGTCCTGAGACGATACGAAAGATGTGACATTGGAGCGAAGAATCGCCGTATTCACGTCCGTCCTCGTGCTTGCGCTGCTGGTCTGCATCTGCGTGACCGTGGGCGGGACCATCTTGAAGTACGAAGGCGAGCGCCTGGCGCGCGACGTGAAGGCCATCCAGAAGCTCTATCTCGAGCTCGAGGGCGACCGCTTTCGCTCGCTCGAGGCCGAGACCTCGCTCCTGTCCGATCTGCCGCAGCTGCGCGCGATGATGGCGACGAAGGACGCGCCGACGATCAACGACGCGCTCAACGGCTTTCGCGTGCTCATCCACGCCGACTTTCTCGACGCCTTCGACGAAACCGACCGCGGCTACAACCCCGAGGGCGCAAGCACCGTCGAGGCGCTCGTCGCCAACGTGCGCTCGAGCGGCAAGGCCCAGCACGGCTACGTCGACGACCACGGAGCGCTCCGGCAGGTGGTCGCCGTGCCCGTCAAGAACGGCGAGGTCGCGATGGGGACGCTCGTGGCCGGCTACCGTTTCGGCGACGATCTGCTGACGAGGCTCAAAGAGATGACCCGCGCCGAGTTCGCCGTCATCGGCGAGGACGCGCGCGTGATGCACGCGACGCCGGCGGGCGCGCAGTTCGTCAAGACGGCGACGTCCGTGCCCGGCAACGAGTTCGTGCAGGGGCTTCCCGAGCTCGTCTCGGAGCCCGGCGAGCGCGGCGAGTACATCGTCGCCGCCAGCCAACTCACCAGCGCCACGGGCGAGAAGGTCGCCAAGCTGCTCTCGCTGCGCGCGCTCTCCGAAGGCCTGCAGATCGCCAACAAGCTGCGCACGAACACGATCGTGCTCTCGACGCTCTTCTGCTTCATCGGCATCGCGCTGAGCCTGCTTTTCGCGCGCTCGATCTCGCGCCCGCTGCGGACGCTCGCCAACCGGCTCGCCGCGGTCGACCCGTCCGACACCGAGAAGCTCAAATCCATCACCGAGGCCACCGACGGGATCGGCGCCGACCGCGACGTGCAGAGCCTGCTGGCGAGCTTCGACGAGCTCGTCCGCGCGCTGAGCCGCTCGCGCGAGACGACCGACGACGGCCTCGTCCAGCGCACGCAGGGCCTCGAGGCCGAGGTCGAGTCGGTGCGCGAGCAGAACGCCAAGCTCGCCGCGACCAACCAGCGCCTTCTCGAGCTGATCGAGAAGAGGGACCCCGACAAGGGGGCGGCGTGAGCGAGCCTCGGAAACCGAGATTCTCGATCGACCCCCGCATCAAGCGCCTCCTGGCGCCCGTGCAGGCGCACTGGTTCATGGGCATCGCCGCGCTCGGCGTCTCGTCGTTTCTCACGAGCCTCGACCCGCTCATCGGCAAGGCGATCATCGACGAGGGCATCGGCAAGAAGAACGTGCCGCTGCTCTGGCACATGCTCATCATGATGGCGGCGCTAATCGTGCTCGCGCTCATCCTCGAGACCGTGGGCCAGTTTCTCATCGACATGTGCCTCGAGAAGATCCGCATCCAGCTCCAGAGCGACGTGGCGCGCACCCAGGTCGCGGGGGGCAAGGGAAGCGCCGCGACCAAGCTCAGCGCGGCCCAGTTCAACTACATCGCGACCGGCGCCGTCCAGGACGCGTGCGTCTTTCTGACGAGCCTGCCGGCGAAGGCCGTCCGCTCCGTCGTCCAGCTCGTGTGGATCGGCTTCATCGTGACCGCGTTCTCGCCCGTCGTGGGGCTGGCGACGCTCGCGGCGGCGCTGCTGCTCACGTTCCTCTCGCGCAAGATCTCGGATCGCATCGCCAACGTCGCGAGCGCCTTCGGCCAGCTGCTCTCGGGCGTCGGCGACCGGCTCACGCAGATCTTCAGCGCGCGCGGCCTGATCCGCCAGTTCCATCGCGCGGCCGAGAGCCTCGAGAGCCTGCGCGCGGCGCAGGAGGAGGCGCGCTCGGGCTGCACGCGCATGTGGCTCTGGGAAACGGTCTATCGTGGCATCGAGAACGGCTGGAGCCTGGCCTTCACGATCGCCGTCATCGCGATCACCGGGACGGCCGTGATCAGCGGCAAGCTTTCGCTCGGCCAGTACATCGCCATCTCGGTCTACGTCGGCCGCATCCAGGGCCCGATTCGCGCGCTGCTCGTCAACTACAAGGAAGCGCTCAAGGGCAAGCGCCAGTTCGAGTGGGTGATGAGCACGATCGAGGAGTCGGACGCGGTGGCGGCGGCCAACGACGGCAAGACCTTCTGGGCCGGCGCGATCAAGGCCGAGGCCGTCGAGCACGGCGCCCTCAAGGGCGCGACGTTCGAGATCGCGCGCGGCTCGCGCGTGCTTTTCGCGGGCGAGGACCCGGCGGCGC
>JACQAX010000360.1 GCA_016194795.1 Deltaproteobacteria bacterium
CGTCAATACCGTCAGTTTCGAAGCCATTATGCGCTCTCCTTTTCCGGTGGGTTTGCAGAACGTGCGCCAAGAGGGCCAGGCCGAAGCGGCATCCACCTTGCTACTAGTAGAAAGCATGAGCTCCAAAAAGAAACCCAAGGAAGCCCTGCCCGAGCGACGGAACCCGGGTGATGACGAGGCCGAACGCTGCTCACCCGGCTCGATCGAGCAGCAGCTCGACATGTGCGAGGAGGGGAGCTTGCGGGGAGACGACATCCTCCACGAGCATGGACGCCGGGCCGTCTCGTCGGACGGAGATCCGGCCGAGATCGGCGAAGAAAATCTCGAGGAAAACTGGCACGTCGACCTCTCCGAGGAAGATCGGGAAGGCGACGAGATGAGCGGCGACGAGCACTCGTCGGGCCTCCAGGGCGACGCGCCCGCCCGAGATCGCGAGGAGGCGCCGAGATCGGTTCGCCGCTTCGGGAAGCTGAAAAAGCAGAGCGCATGAGCGACGTCACGATACGCGAAGGCACCCTTGCCCTCGCCGGCTCGCTCGGGCTCCCGGCGGCCCCCGCGGGGCTCGTCGTCTTCGCCCATGGCAGCGGAAGCAGCCGACTCAGCCCGAGAAACCGGCAGGTCGCCGAAGCCCTGAACGAAGCGGGCCTCGGCACGCTGCTTTTGGATCTTCTGACCGAGGAGGAGTCTCGCGACCGCCGCAACGTCTTCGACATCCCTCTGCTTGCCAGCCGCGTCGTATCGGCAACCCGCTGGGCCCGCGCCGAAAACTTCGGCAAGGCGCTTCCGCTCGGCTACTTCGGCGCCAGCACCGGAGCGGCCGCGGCTCTCTGGGCCGCCGCCGAGCTCAGAGACGGCGTCCGCGCGGTGGTGTCGCGCGGCGGACGCCCCGATCTGGCTCTCCCAAGGCTCGCCGACGTGACGGCGCCGACGCTACTCATCGTGGGTGGCGACGACGAGGAGGTCCTCGCGATGAACGACGAGGCCCTCCGGGAGCTCACGGCGGGCGAGCTGCTCGTGATTCCGGGGGCCACGCACCTTTTCGAGGAACCAGGCGCCCTCGAGAGAGTTTCGAAGGAAGCCTCGTCGTGGTTCCTCAGGCATTTCGACGGTCGAAAATAGTTCCAAGGCGACCGAGCGCGAAAGCCGCCAGGCAAAGCCCGAGGTCACGCAACGCGATGTCGTAATACTGACCCGTCATCAACAGATTGACGATGATGCCGGCGAGCCACAATGCGACGACGTGACCGAAGATGCGCGGCTTCACCGCGACGCCGAGCCCCGCGATGATCTCGATCACCCCGGCGATCGACATGAACGTCCGCGGATCGACCCGCAGGAAGCCGCTGATCTGCGGCGCCAGATAAGCATCCCAGTTCACGAGCACCTGGGAGAACTTGTCGATCCCCGCCACGATGGGAGCGACGGTGAAGGCGACGCGCAAAACGGTGAAGGCCTGCTGAACCGGCGGCGAATCGTGCGCCGCCACGAGCGACGGTCTCGTCCGGTTTTCAATGGGATGGACGGTCGCGTCCATCTGCTTGGCTGGTTGAACCATGATCTAATCCTCCGTTGGTCTACTGTGGAGCAAAGCTCGTGCCGCGGCCCTCGCCATGCCCGCCGGGCGGCCGCCACGTCTTAGAACAAACCCCTCGGCTTGTAGGGCAACCCGAACGAGTCGTGGGCGTGCGGGGCCTCGGCGCGCGCCACGCCGGGCGCCACGTTGCGCGCAAGCTTCGGCCTCTCGAAGAAGAGGACGAGCACGCCCGCGAGCAGCCCGAGCACCGTGGCTCTCATGACGAAGGTCACGAGGGCCGCGAAGCCGAGGTTTTCGCCTCGCTCGGCGTGCGTCTCTTCGAGCGCGCGCGCCACGGCGAAGTTGATCGTATTGGCATTATTTTCGTTGTGCGTTTCCATTTTGGTTTCCGTTGTCGGGCACACGAAGCCCCGCGAGGCATCGCAGCCCGAATTGAAGATGTTCGAAACGCGCGCGACGAAACAACGAGGACACGCGTCCCTGGCCCACGAGGAGCCTCGGTAAATTGATTTTTATGGGATTAGTGCAGCGTCAGAACCAGGTCGGTTGCGGCTGCGACGAAGTGCTCGGGGAGCACATACGATCGATTCCATCGACGGTCTGACCGGTCAGGCCAGTCGCTTTCAGGTTTTTGGTGTTCGTAATCATCGTGTGCTCCTCCTTTCAAGTAGGATTTATACAAAATACGTCATTTTCGCGGCAAAATCAAACGTTTTTCGTTGCGCGACGAAAATACCGGAGAGCGAGCGCGCAGAGCGCGAGAAGCGCGAGGAAATTCGCGAGCGAGGACAAGGATTCGCGCGACGGCGCCGACGGCGGGCGCCGGTCGCCGCGGCCGCGCGACTCGCGACGATTCACGTCGGCGATCGTCCCGCAGCCGCCGCCGTCGTCGGTTCCGCCGGGCGGGTAGAGATGCCGCAAGCCCGCCACGTCGTCGTCGGAGAGCGTCGCGCGCGAGAGCGTCGTGACGTCGGGATACATGATCGCGCGCGGGTCGGTCGAATGGCCGAGGCCGAGAATGTGCCCGAGCTCGTGCGTGATCACGATCAGCACGCGCGTGAGGTCGAGCGTGGCGATGTCGGCCATCGCGTCGCGCTGGGTGTTGAGGATCGTGTAGGCGTAAGCGACGCGCCGGCTGTCGCGATCGACCGAGATTCCGGTCACGCCGGGTATCGAGTTCACGTCGAGGCTCGTGGTGGTCTTGAAGTCGGTGTCGCACACGACGACGGGAGAGTCCTGCGCTTCGCCGGCGCGCGCGCCCTTGGCGGTCGTCTTCGAGGAAGCGTCGCCGGCGAGCTCGAGGCGGATCTCGGCGCCGTCGACGTGGCTCCACAGGTCCATCGCGGCGAGGACGAGGCTCCGCATGTCGAGCCCCGGCGGGCATTCTCCCGTGGCGAGGCTCACGCGCAAGACCTTCGTGTTCCAACCCTTCATTGCGGGATCGTCACCGTTCAGGGTCCAGGCGAACCCCGTCAAGGGGGCGCCGACCGCCAGCGCAAGCCAGCACACGACCACCGCGAAAGCCGCTCTCATAGCGGCTAAGCTAAGGCAAAAGCCCTACTTGTCACGCTTCGGCGCACCGGCCGCGGCGGGTCCGACAAAGCTCATCGCCCGCTCGGACATCGCCGTGATCGTAAGCGACGGGTTGACGCCGAGGTTGGCCGGAATGACCGAGCCGTCGCAGACGTACATGTTGCGATAGCCGAAAACCGCGTGCTTCCCGTCGATGACGCCGTGCTCGGGATCAGGGCCGATCCCACAGCCGCCCAGGATGTGCGCGGTCGTCGGGATCTGCAGCAGCACCTCGTTGACGGCGCTCTGCGGGATCGCGTTCACCTTCTTGGCGAGCGCGCGCGCGACGACGTGGCCGATCGCGATGTAGGAGGGGATGGTCTGGCTCGCGTCAACCTCGGTCGTGAGGCGTTTGCGGAAGAAGGTGAAGAGATTGCGGCCCAGCTTGAAGCGCATCTTGTTGTCGAGCGTCTGCATCACGAGCAGGATGATCGAGCGCTCCGCCCACTTCGCGTTGAAAAGCAGCCTCAACGAGTCGATGGGGTGAAACACCGTCGCCGCCAGCAGCTTGAGCGGGCGCGTGACGCGGTTGCCGTCGTCGGCCATCGGCGCGGCCAGCACCTTCATGAACGACGACCCGCTCGGGTAACGCACCGGCTCGATGTGCGTGACGTCGTCGGCGTAGAAGCCCGACGTGATCGCGATCCCCTTCGAGAAGTCGCGGTTGGAGTCGCGCGTGGTCACCCCGAGCAAGGCCTCGCTGTTGGTGCGGATGTCGAAGCCGAGGCGCTTCGAGAGGCGCGGCAGCGAGCCGGTGACGTCGCGGCACTTGAGCAGCAGGTTGACGGTTCCGAGCACGCCCGCCGAAAGCACCACGCCGCGCGCGCGCAGCACGCGGCGGTCTTTGGCGAACCACGCGGTCGAGCGCTCAACGACGACCTCGTAACCCTCCGAGCCGTCGCCGCCGCCGATCGGGCGCACCTCCACCACGTTGGTCTCGGGGATGATCTCGGCGCCGTTTTTCTCGGCGAAGAAAAGATAGTTCTTGTCGAGCGTGTTCTTCGAGTTGAAGCGGCAACCGACCATGCAGCCGCCGCAGAGATTGCAGGCATGGCGCTCCGGGCCCTTGCCACCGAAGTACGGATCGGGAACCTTCTTGCCCTCCTCGCCGGGCTTGCCGAAGAAGACGCCGACGTCCACGCTCGTGAAGGTCGACTCGCGGCCCATCTCGCGCGCGACCTCGAGCAGCTTCTGGTCGACCTCGTTGAGGTGCGGGTTGCGCGTCACGCCCAGCATGCGCTTGGCCATCGAGTAGTGCGGGGCGAGCTCCGCTTTCCAGTCGGCGAGCTCGCGCCAGTTCGCGGCGCCGTAGAACGAGTCGCCGGGCTCGAGGAGCGTGTTGGCGTACACGAGGCTGCCGCCGCCGACGCCCGAGCCGCTGAGGATCAGCACGTTCTTGAAGAGGCTCATGTTCTGGATGCCGAAGCACTTCAGCAGCGGCATCCAGAGATAGCGGCGCACGTCCCAGTTCGTGCGCGCGTAGTCGCGGCCATGGAAGCGCTTGCCGCGCTCGATGACGCCGACCTTGTAGCCTTTTTCGGAGAGCCGCAGCGCCGAGACGCTGCCACCGAAGCCCGAGCCAACAACGAGGTAGTCGTAATCGAATTGCATCGGGCTAAGACTAGCAGGCTCACTTCTGCTCGTCGACCGTCTCGTTCACTTTTAGGCGTTCGGCCCAGCCGACGTAATGCGGGTGCGCGAGGTCGAACAGGGTCTCGGGCCCGACCGGAGCCACCGGATCGACCTTCGCCTCGGCCGCCGGCTCGCGCCCATGGGCGTCGACCTCGCCGGTGCTGGTGTAACGGTTCTGTCCACTGCCGCTCCCTCGACGCGAGCTCTCGAAGCCGGCGCCGTCGTCAGCCGCGGCGGCGATCGTACCTTCAGCCTTTGCCGTCGCTTCAGCCGTACTGCCGTGCCCCGTATCGATCTTCGCGATCG
Source organism: Deltaproteobacteria bacterium (assembly GCA_016194795.1). GTDB lineage: Bacteria > Bdellovibrionota > UBA1018 > UBA1018 > UBA923 > JACQAX01. The sequence continues at coordinate 5,045 of JACQAX010000360.1, forward strand.
GCGTGTCGGCCGAATTCCCGCCCAGCTGCTCCTGGGGACCCTTCGGGCCGCCACCGCCGGAAAGTTTCGTTCCACCGCCACCGCCCAGGGGCTCGGGTCCGTACGTGTCGACGCCGCTCGCGTGGGAGACCGCCGCTTTCGGATTCGTCGCCGGGTTGGAGAGCTTGCTCGAAAGAACCGACGAGCCGTGGGCCTTGCCGCCGTCGGAGCCGCCGCCATCGGCGACGTCGCCATCACCGTCGCCGGAGTCGCCGGTATCCGGAGTGCCGCCACCGCCAGGATCGACTTGCCCCACGGGCGGGTCGGAATCGCCGGGATCGGTACCCGTGTCTTCCGCGAGCTCCTCGGCCGCGGTCATCTCGGTGTCGACCGTGTCGGACATGTCCAGGCCCTGCATGACGGCGTCACCGATCTCGGTTTCGCCGAACGGCGGACACGAGTTCGTCGTGTAGTTCTTCTCGTCGAGCACCTTGTCGTCCCAGCCCGGGCAGTGGCAGGTGCACATGCCTTTGACGGCCTCGAGCTTGCCGCCCGAAAGCGCGCACTTGGTGAAGAGCTGGAGGAGAGGGCCGTTCGTGAAGTTGACGCCGCAGCCCTCGACGACGTACTGCATGTCGGAGTCGCCGCCACAGCCGGCGCCGACCGCGATCACGAGAGCTGCGAATATCGAGAGGTCCCTCAGCTTAAACATAGCTCCTTCTAATAATAGTTAGCGACCTTGGTGATCGGGAAGCGATTGCAGTAGTAGCAGTTCGAGCCGGTCCAGCCGTAGCCCGGCCACGTTCCGCCGGTGGCCACGCGCGCCGCCATCATCTTGGTGAAGTTGCCGACCTCGCGGCCGAGCCCGCCCGACCAGGCGCCGCGCCGGTAGCACTCGCGGATCAGCCCCTCGGCGGCGCCCTCGTCGTCGATGTCGATGTCGTTGTCGAGCCACCATTTGCACTCGTCCTTGAGCTGCTTCATGATGTCGTTGAAGATCGTCTTGGTGAGCGTCACCTTCTGCTCGGCCGCGAGCGCGTCGGACGAGGGCGCGCTTCCCGGCGGATTGCCGTTGATCTGCTGGGTCGCGACGGTGTCGCTGGCGCCGGTGATCATGAAGTCGAGCTGGTCGCTCATCGCGTAGGTGAACTGGGCGCAGGCCATCACGTAGCCATAGAAGTTCTCGAGCGCCTGGCGCGCGAGCTTGATGTGGCACGCGGCGAGCGCCTTGCCCCCCGTGGCGGCGTTGTCGCAGTCGGCGGGCTTGATCCCGCTCCACGGCGCGTAGCTGAACGCCCGGCTGCCCATGTAGCGGTTCTCGCTCTTGACGAAGTTCTCGGCCATCACCTTGCAAGGCGCGGTCGTGTCGGCGGTGGACGCGCCCGAGTACGCCTGCGCCTTGGCGCTGCTCGAGGGGATGCGCACGCTGCGGTTCGCCTTCAGCTCGTTCATGACCTTGAGCCACATCTCGGACACGTTGCGCACCCAGGCGCCGCGAACGTACGAGAGCTCGCGGTCGCACGTGCTCATCTCGGTGAACAGGTGCTTTTGCGTCGCCTGTTGGCGGCAGGGCTGCATGCAGGTGTTGGGCGTGCAGGTGTCGGCGGTCGGATTCGCCGGATCCTTGCAGTCGTGGCCGCCGCAGAGGCCGTAGTCGGTGAACGGACAGGTCGAGTCGACCCACACCTGGTAGTCGCGGTTCTCGATGTTGCAGAAGGAGCCGCACGACTTGCCCTGGTAGTTCTTGACGTCGTCGGCCGTTCCGCCCTCGCCCGAGCTGAGATCGCAAACCGGGCCGCCGAAGTCTTTCGGGTCGCTGTCGGCCACGAAGCTGATGACTTCCTGGTTATAGTAACCCTCGACGATCTTCTTGGTGCGATCGTAGAGCAGCGTGTTCATCGTGTTGAAGAGAAAGTCGCCGCCCGTGTCGCAGGCGCGGAAGCTCGGGTGCACGCCGCCCGCGACCGACGGGTTGCACGGCGGCGCCAAAGGCTTGCTGAGATCCCAGGTGATCACGCCATGGGCCGGCGTGGGCTGTAATCCCATGACTGCTGTGGCGATGATGAAGGTCAGAATCCCCGGCTTCAAGAAACGTCCCCCTAATACCGAAAATACCCTTGTAGACCTTATCGGCCGATCAATATACTATTATAGTCGGTTATTGAAATCATGGCACTGCTTGTAATTTTACTTTTAAAATTAGCAACTTATATTGACGCAGGGGTGGCCTATGGCGACCCGCCGTCACTCACTTTGCCTGATTATCCGGCCGCGAAAAAAACCAAACCTTACGAGCACCCGGTGGGCTCCAAGGACGGCGGCGGCAATGCCAAGCGCGCCAAGATCACCGAGGCTACAGGAAATGCCGACACGAATGCCCGACTCGGGTCGTCGCGCAAGAATGTGGACGGCGACGGCGCCGTGCCCCAGGTGCCCGCCTGGATGGAAAAGGAAATCGCCGAAAAGGCGAAGCAGCAGAAGCCGATGTCCGGCACCGACGACGGCCGCGACCTCGCCAAGAAACAGGGTCAGGGGATCTCCGACTACACCTACCAGCTCTGGCTGCTGAAAAAGAAGCAAGGCGGCAAGCTCAAGAAGGGCGACCGCGAGCGCGTTCGCGACCAATACATGGCCGAGTTCGACAAGGCGTACAACAAGCTCATCAACCCGAAGCCGATGCTCGTCGAGCGCAAGCCCGGCTCGACGCGCCTCGCGAAGAAAAAGAAAGAAGAAGAGCAGGCGGAGGACGTCTCGACCGCCAGCGACATCGAGGCGGGCACGGCGAGCCTGGTTGATTTCAACAAATCCGCGAAGTAGGATCCGAGCCATATGGCACTCACCTACTCCGAGATGGTCCCGCTGGGAAAATCCGCGCCCAAGTTCGAGCTCGTCGGCATCGACGGCAAGACGTATTCGCTCGAGAGCTTCAAGGGGAAGAGCGCCCTCGTCGTCATGTTCATCTGCGTCCACTGCCCTTACGTGAAGGCCGTCGAGGAGCGCCTCGCGCGGCTCGCGCGGGACTTCTCGGCGAAGGGCGCGCAGTTCGTCGCCATCAACAGCAACGACGTCGACAAATACCCCGAGGATTCGCCCGAAAACATGCAGGCGCAGGCCAAGGCCCACGGCTTCGAGTTCCCCTATCTCGTCGACGAAACCCAGGAGGTGGCGCGCGCGTACGACGCCGTCTGCACGCCCGACATCTTCGTCTTCGACCGCAACCAGAAGCTCGCCTACCGCGGTCGAATCGACGATAGCTGGAAGGACCCGGCGAAGGTGAAGCGCCACGATCTGCGCGACGCGCTCGAGGCCGTTCTCGCCGGCAAGCCCGCGAGCACCGATCAGATCCCGTCGATGGGCTGCTCGATCAAATGGAAGTCCGCTGACCAAGCCCAGGCGAACTGACTAGCCCGGCGTAGAGGGCGCGCGAGACCGCGTCTTTGGCGGACACGGTGTTCCGCTCGGAACACCCCTGCGTTTTTCGGGCGCGATTCCGGCGCGTTGCGAAGGCGCTGGCTGAAATCAAGCACCCGCGCGCGTGGCACCTCCCTTGCTCTATCTCTAGTCAGAGAGGGAACGGACATGAACACGCTCGACGTCGTTTTGCACACGGTTCTCGTGCTTCTGCTGGCCACGCTCGTTTCGCTGCAGGCCAACGCGAAAGAGCACGAGCTCTGCGGCCCGCGCGCGGCGCGCTTCAACGGGGATCAGCTCATGCGCATGAAGATGGCCGCGAAGCTCTTCGCCGCGCGTCTCACGCCGAAGCACCAGCGCGACATCCAGGCGTTCCGCGAAAACAGGATGTCGAACGCGCAGCTCGCGACCGAGCTGGAGCGGGACGTCATCATGCCGACCATCGAAGATCTCTCCGCGCTGCCCGCCACCGGCTGGACCATCGAACGCTATACGATGGCCATCATCAGCACCGACGACAAGGACAGGAACGCCGTATTCATCTCGTGCCTCAACGGCATCGAGTGCATCGTCTTCGACCTGGCCAAAGAGACCGACTATCGCGCGGCGATCGACCGCGAGAGCGCCCGGCTCGGCGCCACCCCACCCGTCGGCGCCCCTCAGCCCTGCCTGGCCGACGACGAGGCCGGCCTGAAGAACGCCGGAACGAGCGCGCCCGGCCAGCCTTCGATCCGGGTCTCGACCCCCGGGAAAACGACCATCGGAAACTGAACCGAAGACCAAGGAGAACGGACCATGAAAAGCTCGACTTCCATTTTCATCTTTTTCGCGACGTTGTCGCTGTTCGCGCACGTCGCGAGGGCCGGCGACGACAAGGAGCTCTGCGCCCCGCTCATCCACCTGGCCAAGAAGGAATACGCGGCCGAGAAAACGAGCGGAACGAGACGTTACAACGACGCTCCCATCTACCAGATGCGCATGGCCGCCGAGCTTTTCACCAAGCGCCTCACGGCGGAGCACAAGCTGCTGATCCGCGCCGCCCGCGAGAAGAAGCTCGGTTCCATCCGCCTTTCGTCGGAGCTCATCGCGGACGTCGTGCGCCCGTCGGTCGAGGACCTCGACTCGCTTCCCGACGGCCGGTGGAGCTGGCGCTCGAGCCACTTCAGGCTGAACGCCGAGGTGGCGTACGGCGACTCCGTCGAGCTCGTCTCGTGCTCGTACGACATCGGGCAATGCATCTTCGTCGACCTGCTCAAGACGAGCGACTACTCGGCCGAGATCGAAAAGCAGGCCGCGCAGCTCGCCGGCTTACCGCCCGGAACCGAGAGCGACTTCGTGCGCACCCAGGTGCCGGCCGCGTGCTTCGCCGACGTCGGCGCGCCGAAGGTCGACGAGCAGGAAAAAACCAAGACCGTGCCCGAGCACTATCCCATGGACGAGAAGCTGCCGACCCTGAAGGCCGCCAGCAAGAAGGTGGAGTGACCATGAGAAAACTCGAATCCCTCCTGCTCACAGCCGCAGCGCTTTTGCTCCTCGCCTTGGCCGCCAACGCCGACGCCGACGACAACGAGCTCTGCGCCCCGCTCATCCATCTCGCGAAGAAAGACTACGCCTCGCAGAAAGCGAGCGGATTGAAGCGCTACAACAGCGCTCCGATCTACCAGATGCGGATGGCGGCCCGCCTGGTCGTCGCCCGCCTGACCGACGAGCACAAGCTCCTGATCCGCGCGGCTCGCGAAGGCAAGCTCGACAAAGAGCGCCTTGCACGAGAGCTCAACGAGACGGTGGTCGCGACGTCGGTCGTGGACCTCGGCACGGTGCCCGTCAGCCAAAAGCAATGGCGTTGGGACCCCGGCCATTTCACTCTCAACGCGCGCGTGGGTTACAACCGCGCCCATCCCGAGAGCACCGTCATGGTGATGTCCTGCTTGGCCGGCACGGCTTGGGCTTGCATCGACGTGGACGTGCTCAACGACAAGAGCTATCTCGATTCGATCGAGGAGCAGGCCCGCCGCCTTGCGAACGTCGTGCGCGACGGCGAAGACGACTACGTCCGCATGCACGTCCCCGCGGCGTGCTTCGAGGACGTCGGAGCCGCGAAGGTCGAAGAACAGGGGGCGAGCAAGCACGTCGCCCAGCCGGCTCCCGAACCTTATCCGATGGACGAGAAGCTCCCCCTCCCGCCGGCCGCGTGAGGCTCAGGTCCACTGCACCGGGAAGGTCGACGAGGCGCCCTCGGCGCGCGCGATCTTGACGTGCCCGTTCTTCATCCCGTAGACGAAGACGTCGCGCGTGATCTCGACGTCCTTCTTGCAGTACTCGATGATCTTGTCGATCTGGCCCTGGCGGTACCATTCGACGGCCTGCAGGCCGTCGGCGCTCTTCTCGCTGCCGAGCGTGGCGCGCGCGATCGCGTCGAGCTTGACGTAGCGCCAGCCCGAGGTCTGCTGCACGTCGAGCATGATGTCGAAGACGTCGAAGCGCTTGGAGTCGAAGCCATAGGACGTCAGGACTTTGAGGTCGAAGCCGATGATGTTGTAGCCGACGACCAGCCGCTCCTTGCAGAGCTTGTGGAGCTTCTCGAGCTCGTTTTCGCGGAACGCGAGCGTTTCGCCCGTTTTCGAGTCGTAGGCGCAGGCGACCGAGACGCCGAGCTTGTCGATGTGATCCCAGCCGCCCACGTCTTGCGCGATCTTTTGCGTTTCGATGTCGACGACGAGGTAGTGGCGATTTTTCAGGAAGAGGCTCGCCGGCTGAATGTCGTCGGAGAACGGGACGGCATTGTCGTGCAGCCAATACGACGGAGCTAGGCGGATGCGGGCTTTGGCGGCAGGCGCGACGGCGGTGGTCTCACTCATGAGCCAAGGTATAACAGCTCTTTCGGCAGGCCTGCAACGCGTTTGGCACGTCGTCGGCGATCACCGAATCGACTTGATACGTTGCGAAAAGCTTTTCCATGTCCGCCTCGGCCGCGGGCGACCAGGCGTAGACCGCGAGACCGTGGTCGTGCGCGAGCTTGGTTTCCTTGGCGTTGATGCGATCGAATTCGAGACCCACTGCATCATATTTCGCCTTCAAGGCACGCTTGATCGCATTCACCTGGCGGAAATCCGAAAGCAGGCCGACACGCGCCTTGGGCTCGAGCTTGCGAATCAGCTTGAGGACGCGCTCGTCGAAGGCGGTGAAGATCACGCGGTCGCTGAGACCGTGCTTGCGTACCGCCTCGAGCACCATGCGCGTGAGCTTGCGATAGCGGGTCGGGCTGCAGAAGTGGTTGACCAGCCCACCCCAGTCACCGTGGAAATGGTCGTAAACCTTGATGTGGATGTCGGCGACGAACGGCCGCGTTCCGGGCACGTCGTAGGCGCGCACGATGTCGAGCGCCTCGTCGAACGTCGAGACGCTCTTCTCGGTGGGGTGCCCCTTGCCGTCGCGCAGCTGGAGGCGCGAGAGGTACGTGAGGTCGCGCTCCGAGACGCAGCCCGAGCCGGTCGTCATGCGGTCGAGGGTGACGTCGTGAGCGAGAATCAGCTCGTCGTCGGTCGTGAGCTGCACGTCGAACTCCACGGCCGAGACGCCGGCCTGAAAGGCGGCGGCCAGCGCCCAGGCGCTGTTTTCAGGCTCGGGAACGTGGTGCGCGCCCAGGCCGCGGTGGCCAATGACCCTGCCTTCGGGCACCATCGCCGCGCGATCGAGCGCCAGCGCCGAGAGGGGCAGAAATGTTGCGGCCACAACCGTGTACAAGAACCTCATGCGCCGCGTTAATAGCGGAACCCGCGCAAGAAGGCAATGAAATCATTACCGAATATTTTCCCTAATCTTTTCCGTTACACACGCCGATCATACCAGCATGGAAGAGCGTAAAAACAAACGCCCCTCATGGATGCGCCGGAAGTTTCTGATCAACGAACACTTCCAGCTCCACTTCATCGCGTTCACCGCGATCATCTCGCTCTCGGCCTGCGTCTTCTTCTACGTCGCAAGCTCGTGGTTCTTCATGCGCTACCACGAGTTCGCCGTCGAAGTCGGCCTGCGCCCTTCCGATCCTTTCTTTCGCGTGCTCTACAACATGGAGATGATGCTCACGCAGCTCTTCGTGGGCACCTCGATCGCGGTGGTGTTCGTCACGCTCGTCGGCGGCCTGATCTTCTCGCATCGCGTGGCCGGTCCGATGTATCGCCTGCGCAAGCACCTCGAAGCGGTGGCCCGCGGCGAAACCTGGGCTGACGTCACCTTCCGCAAGAACGACTACTTCGTCGACGTCGCCGACGCC
>JACQAX010000361.1 GCA_016194795.1 Deltaproteobacteria bacterium
CCAGTCGACGTCGTGGGTGGAGAGCGAGAGCGTGCCGTCGCCTTCGACCTTCGCGCTCATGACGATGAGGTCGGCGCGATCGGTCGTCTTCGGGAAGTAGCCGACGCGGTCGCCATCCGAAATCAGGTGGTCGATGAAGAGCCGGAGCGAGATGCCAATGTCGGTCGTCTCTTTTTCGAGATCGCCATCGAGCTCCGCGCGAAAGCGCGAGATGCCGTCGGTCTGGTTGGCGAGTTTCGTCGCCGCTTCGACGAGCACGGCGCGTTTCTGGCCGATGGCGCGGACGAGTGAAAGAAGCGTGGGCCAGGCGCGATGGGTGGAGGTCGGCGCGCTCGCGAGCTCCTGGGCGAGCACGCTGCCCAGGCGCCAGTGGAAATAGCCGAGTACGTCGAGCTCGAGAAACTGGCGCAGCTCGCTCGTGAAGGGGTTCGACGACTTGATGTCCATGTTGTGCGCGAGCACTTTCTTCATCGAATAGTCGCAGAGACTCGCGTCGCCGAAGGCGCCGCGGCGGGTGGCCGGGTTCGTCGTGTCGATGTGCAGGTCGTGGTAGCCGGCGCCGTCCGAGAGCCCGAGGTGCAGCGAGCCGAGGCCGGCGACCGTGCCGAGGTGGCGCCACCAGGTGTGGGGGGTGTTTCCGTGCTCGCGGCGCACGATCGAATCGATGTCGTGGCAGAAGTCGTCGCCCAACAGGCGCGACGCGATGAGCGCGTCGGGGCCGTAGAATTTGATTCCCCACGACGTGCCCGCGTACACCTCGCGCAGGGTGACGATGTAGGGCGCGAGGCGCTGGTCTTCGGCCGCCTTGCGCAGCTGCACGACGGTTTCGAGCAGCGCGGGGGTGAAGCTGCCGTCGAGGAAGTCCCAGAGCGTGGCGCCGGTGAAGGCGCGCGAGTCGGGGACGATCAGCTTCTTCTCGAGCACCGAGCGCGCGAGCAGGTCGCGCGTCGCCGAGTCCAGCGCCTGGTAGCGTGCCGGCGGCGAGGCGATGAACGAAGCGGGGACTTCGGCGGCGAGTACTGCCCGGGCAAGGCAGCACGCCGCAAGAATGAAGAAGAAGATAGTCTCTCTCATAGGGGTGCTGCGAAGCGTTATAGTCTGGTTTTCCAAAAAACTGAACCAAATTCCAGACATATATTGTCGGAAAATATTGCCTCTGTAGCCAATCCCGAAAGGTTCCGAAGAGTTGGCAATGATAAACAGACTTTGGTTGGTTATGGGCGGAGTACTTACTCTAGGCTTTTTTGGCGCTATCGAGCGGGCCCACGCGTGGGGACAGTACGGCCACGAGCAAGGCAACGATGCCGCCGTCACGGTGCTCGGCGAGTCCAATGGGCTGGGCCGTTGCTTCGGTGAAAACCGCTACCTCATCCGGCGCATGGCCGTTACCCCCGACATCGAGTGGAAGAATGACATGATGGCGGTCACGCCCGAGATGAAGGCCAAGAAAGAAGCCGAGAACGAGGCGCTCGTCGCCGCCGGAAAGAAGCCAAAGCCCATCTCGAAGATGGTGCTTTCCAAAGAAGACTATTCCAAGCGTCTCGACGACGACAAGTACGAGCACCCGATGCACTTCGACGAAGTGGATGCGTGGGCCCCGAATCCCGCTTCGGGCGACATCGCCAAGCTTCCGGCGGGAGACTACAAGACCGTCTTCCCGTTCTATAAGAAGAAGCTCAAGGACAACGCCTCGTACGTCACCGAGATCGACCCGTCCAAGACGCTCAAAGACCCGTCGAACCCTTCGGTCAACGAGGTCACCGACCACGGCACCGCGCCCTGGCGCGCGCAGCAGATGTTTCGCCTCGGCGTCGACGCCCTCAAGAAAAAAGACGTGAAGGCGGCGTTCCTCTACCTCGGGACGATGGGCCACTACGTGTGCGACATGTCGCAGCCGTTTCATGCCAGCCTCAACTACGACGGCCACCACAACGATTCACCCGCGGCGGGCATCCACCACGAGATCGACACCGCAAGTATTTCAATAGCCAGCCGATCGCCGACACGGAGCTCGTCGCCGAGATCCTCAAGATGATCGATCGCGGCTACCCGAACGTCGCCGGCTTCATCAAGGAGTACGCCGAGCAGTGCAAAGCGGCCAAGGACCACTCGCCCGCCAGCGGCGGCAAGGGTGATTACTGCACGGTCAGCCCGGCGACGACGCCCGGCGGCCGCGACTCGACTCGCGCGTTGCCGGCGGCGTACGAGCACGAGCTTGCGAAAAAAGTCATCGGAACGGTGGACGATCGGCTGGGCGAATGCGCGGCCGTGCTCGCGCGCTTCTGGGCCTCGGCTTACGAGGCGGCCGGCCGGCCCGAGCTTTCGGGCTGCGGCGACGTCAAGTTCGACCAGGGCTACGCGATCCAGAACTACCCGAGAGCCAACGACGCGAAGGCGTACGGTTACCTACCCGCGGGCTACACGCCGGGGCACCGTTAACCGAACCCGTTTCCGCAACGGGTACCGGTTCCGTTAACCGTCACCCGTTACCCGTTACCCGGTAACTATTCCCCTTGTCCGATAGGATTGGGCCCCGCGGCCTTCGGGCGCGCGGCGATCGACTTGCCGTTCGCCGCCGTGAGCGCTTCCATGTTCATGAACGCGAGGTAGCCCTTGAGCTCGCCGATCGACTCGAGGACGTCGTCGAGCGCCCGGTGGCCTTCGGCCTTCTCGACGTTGATGTTCCACTTCGAGCGGAAGATCTCCTTGAACGAGGTGACGTCGACGACGCGGTAGTGGATCTTCTTGGCGAGGTCGGGCGTGTGCTTGTTGAGGAAGCGCTGGTCGTTGCCGACGCTGTTGCCGCAGAGGACGACCTTCTCGTTGCCCGGAAAGTGCTTCATGGCGAGCGCGAGCAGCTCTTTTTCGACGACGTCGAGCGGAGTGCCGGTCGCGACGAGCGCGGTGAGCCCGCTCTTGCCGTGGGTGACCTTGCACCAGTCGTTCATCGCGTCGAGCACCTCTTTGGGCTGATAGACGACGCGATGGTAGGTCTCGAGCGCCTCGAAGTTCAGGTCGGTGACGATGACCGCGACTTCGAGGATCTTGTCGATGTTTTCGTCCAAGCCCGTCATTTCGAGGTCAACCCAGAACATTTTCTTCATGCCGACTACTATACACCGGCGCTGAGCGCCGCGCCATAGAGCGCCGCCAGCGGGTCGACGATTCCGAAGACGGGCATGGGCTTGAGGATCCCGCTCATCCGTCCTTTGCTGTTGAGGCCTTTGAAGAACGACGGGCGCTTGAAGAGCTCGAGGATGTTCGGGATGATCCCGCCGCCGACGTAGACTCCGCCCGTGCTCACGCACTTGAGCGCCAGATTGCCCGCCTCGGCGCCGACGAAGAACAGCCACAGGTCAAAGGCGCGCACGCAGATGCGATGCTCGCCCGAGATCGCGAACGCCGCGATGATCGGCGACGGGTCGACGCCCGGCTCGGCGAGCTTGCGCTCGAGCTCCGGCGGCTCGTGCTCGCGCCCGGTTTCCTTGAGGAAGCGATAGAGGCGGTGGATGCCCGGGCCGGAGGCCACGTGCTCCCAGCTCACGTGCTCGTGGCGCGGCCAGAGCCAGCGCAGCAGCTCGATCTGCTCGTCGTCCTGGGGGCCGAAGTCGGCGTGCCCGCCCTCCGACGGCGAGACGACGTGGCGGGCGCCGTCCCAGATCAGCATGGCTTCACCGAGGCCCGTGCCCGGGGCGATGAGCGCTTTGTTGGCGAGCGGCTCCGACTCTCCGGGTACGCCCGTTCGCAGCGTCGAGAGCCCCCGATCGTTCTCGAGCGCGCGGATCCCGTGCGCGGTGGCCTCGAGGTCGTTGAGCAGCCGGACCGGTCCGACGTCGACGTGGTGGCGCAGCTCGTGCTCGATCTCGAAGGCGTCGAGGCTCCAGGGGAGATTCACCGTCTTGCAGCGGCCATTGTGCACCGGACCGGGGACGCCGAAAGCAGCGGAGTCCAGACGCGTCTTGCCCAGGCCGACCTCGTTGAGATACCGGCCCAGCACCTCCGAGAGGCTCGTGAACTCCGCGCTCGAGTAACGGCGCAACGAACGCACCGAGACCGCATTGCCGTGCACTTCGCACAACGCAAGATTCACTTTCGTGCCGCCGACGTCTCCCGCCAAAATCATTACCGTTCTTTTACGGGAGCGTTCACGAGAGCACAAGCACGGCATGATTCTTTCATGGCTTTCGGGGCATGCAGACGTTTCCGCGGGGGCTAACCATCTTGTCGCTTCTCACCGTCGTGCTCTGGGGCGTGGCCGAGGCGCGCCCGTTTCTCGTGCCGCTGAGCATCGCGGCGCTGCTTGCGTTTCTGATCTCGCCCGTCGTCGCGGTGCTGCGGCGCCTGCGCGTTCCCGAATGGCTCGCGATCGGAGTCGGCGCTCTCATGCTCGTGCTTCCGCTGCTGGGGCTCGGCTATCTCATGTTCGCCCAGACTCAGGCGCTGGCCCGCGACTTTCCGGGCATCGTCGTCAGCGTGAAGGGGATGCTCGACCGTTTCGGCGTCGCGCGCCATTTCAACGTCGACAACCTCGTGGCTCGCGCCGTGAGCAGCGCCGGTGAGGGCGTGCAGCTGCTGCTTTCGGGGCTCGGCGCGGTGCTGAACGCCGGCTCGCAGGCGGCGCTCATACTGCTTTTCTCGATCCTGATGCTGGCCTCGCGCATCCAGCTGCGCACCAGCGCCGAGCGCATCCTCGCGCGCAACGAGAGCATCCGAGCGGCGGCCATGCTCGACGCGATGACTCATCTCGTATCCCGTTTCCTGTTCGCGCGCTTTGCCATCGTGCTGATCATCGGGGGCGCCGACTTCATCGTGCTGGCCGCGTTCGGCGTGAACTACGCGCCGCTTCTGGCGGCGTTTCTCGGCGTCATGACGTCGGTGCCCATGATCGGCTTCGTCATCTCCGTCATCCCGCCGATCGCGGTGGCGCTGGCGATGCACAAGTCGCTGGCGGCGCTCGTGGGCATGTTCGGCGCGCTCATCGCGATGTCGGCTATCGAGGGCAACGTGCTCACGCCGAAATTCGTCGGCAAGCAGATCAACCTGAACGCGCTGTCGGCGTTCGTCGGGCTTTTCGCGGGTGGTCTTCTCTGGGGCCTGTGGGGGATGCTGCTGGCCAGTCCCATTCTCGGCATCCTGCGCATCGTGTTCATGGCCAGCCCGCGCCTCCAGCCCTGGGGCGAGCTGCTCGCCGATCGCACCGCCGACGACGGGCTCGTCACCCGCCTTCGGGCGCGGCGCCCGCGGCCTCCGCGCCCGACGACGTCGCCGCGCCCGCCGCAATCCCCTCGCGCGGGCCATGCCTGATCTGGTAGAGTGCGCACATGGTCCTCATCACGGGAGCGAGCAGTGGCATCGGCGAAGCCTGCGCGAGAATCTTCGCGGTCGACCCGCGCACGCGCGGCTTGATCCTCGTCGCGCGCCGCAAGGAGCGGCTCGACAAGCTGGCCCAGGAGCTGGCGCGCAAGCGCGACTTCGAGGTGCGTGTTTTCGAGCTCGACGTGCGCAAGCGCAGGCAGATCGAGTCGTGGGCGAAAAAAGAGAGCGAGCTGCTCGGGAAGGTGAGCGTGCTCGTCAATAACGCCGGCCTCGCGGCCGGCTTCGCTCCCATTCAGGAAGGCAAGCTCGACGACTGGGACGCGACGATCGACACGAACGTGAAGGGGCTGCTCTACGTCACGCACGCGGTGCTTCCGCATTTCATCGAGAAGAACGAGGGCCACATCGTGAACCTCGGCTCGGTGGCGGGTTACGAGGTCTATCCCAAGGGCAACATCTACTGCGCCTCGAAGCACGCCGTGAAGGCGATCACCGAGTCGTTGCGCGTCGACCTGCTCGGCACGAAGATCCGCGTGTCGTCGGTAAGCCCGGGAATGGTCGAGACCGAGTTCAGCCGGGTGCGCATGGGCGACCAGCGCAAGGCCGACGCCGTGTATGCCGGCATGACGCCGCTGACCGCGTCCGACATCGCCGAGTGCATCCACTGGTGCGTGCGCCGGCCGAAGCACGTGAACATCCAGGACATGATCATCTATCCCACCGATCAGGCCAAACCCACGCTGGTGGCGCGCAAATGAACGCGAAGGCGCGTGGCCCCATCCACAAGCGCATCCCCGAAGGCGACTCGCGCGAGCGGCTCGTGTGCGAGGAGTGCGACTTCATCTTCTACGACAACCCGAAGCTCGTCGTCGGCGCCGTCGTGATCGCCGCCGACGGCCGGTTTCTGCTCTGCCGCCGCGCGATCGAGCCGTCGAAAGGGCTGTGGACGATCCCCGCCGGCTTCATGGAGCTCGGCGAAACGCCCGAGCAGGGCGCCGCGCGCGAAGCGAGCGAGGAGGCGTGCGCCGAGATCGAGATCGATGCGCTTCTGGCCGTGTACTCGGTGCCTCGCATCTCGCAGGTGCAGCTCATCTACCGCGCGCGGCTCGGCGGCGGCGAACGTTTCGCGCCCGGGGTCGAGTCGCTCGAGACCCGGCTGTTTTCCTGGGATGAGATCCCCTGGAGCGAGCTGGCGTTTCCGTCGGTGACCTGGGCTTTACGGCATTTCGATGAGATGCGCGGAAAAACGGAGTTTGCGCCCCGCCTGAACCCTGAGAAAACCTGAATGCGTTTAGGCCGTTGCGGGCGCACGGCGGCGGCCCACGGGCGCCGTTATTCCGGCGGCTCGTTGCTGATCGCCCGTGGTAAACGAAATCCATCATTATATGCGCGAGCGGCGTTGCTACTCACGCCGACTCGCGTGTAAAATGACGGTATGGCAAGAGGAGGAGCGGACTGGTTCATCGCCGCGTTGATCACCGGCGGCGCGCTGAGCGCCGCCGTGCTCGTGCTCGCGCTCGGCTTGTCGCTGCTGACGAAAGCTTTCCGTCCCGAGGTCTATGCCGTGATGAACCGCCGCATCGGCTCGATTCTCATCTTTTTCACTTCGGCCGCGATCGGCACGTCGTTCATCATGACGCTCGTCGCGATCACGGAATACGTCGCGAGCCTCGTGAAGGGAGCGCCGGCCAGCGAGGTCACCGAAGCCCCGTTCGCGGCGGTCACGCTCGGGCTCGCGGCCGCGCCGTTTCTCAAGCGCATCTTGAACCATTGGATTCGCAATTGGACGATTTTGGCGCTGGTGCTTACGCTTTCTTTCACGATTGGGGTTTTGTTGATTTATCCGGCGGGAGCGAATTGACGGTGGTATCCGGGACCGTTACCGGTTCCGTCACCCGTTACCCGTTACCCGTCACCCGAATCCCCTCAGCCCACGTTACGAAGCGCCTCCCCCGAATCCAAATTCCGAAGCAAGCTAACAAGCTCCTCCGCATGCTCTTCTTCCACCGCAAGCACCTGCTCGAGAATCCGGCGCGAGGTGGGATCTCCCGCGCCGATGTACTGGATCATCAGCCGATAAGAGTCGATCGCGATGCGCTCGGCGACGAGATTCTCCTCGATCATCCCGACGAGATCGCCGCCCTCGACGTACTCGGCGTGGCTGCGTTCGCTCAGCGTATCAGGATTGAAATCGGGCTCGCCGCCGAGCTGGACGATTCGCCCGGCGAGCATTCCCGCGTGCTCGAGCTCTTCGTTGGCGTGCTCGAGGAACTCCTCCTTGACCGACTCGCTGTGAATGCCCTGGGCCATGTAGTAATGGCGCCGGTAGCGCAGGGAACAGACAAGCTCGGTGGCGAGCGCCGAGTTGAGCATCTCGATGACCGTGGCGCGATCCGCGCCGTAGCTTTCGGTGACGGCCCCCTGATCGAGCTGCCCGCGCGCGCGGCGGCGGATATCCTGGACGTCGACGGAGAATGTTTTTTTGTTCATGAGGCCGGTTGAGTGCAACGGCCGTGCCGTGGTTAAATCGAAGGATATGACGACCATCCTGCTTTCGTTTCTGCTGTTGCTGTCGCCGTCGCTGTCGGGCGGAGGAGCCGCTTCCGCCGCCGAGCTTCTTACCAATGAGGTGGCGATCCACGACGCGCCGAAGTGGTTGACCGCGGCGCGGGTGAACAAGGTGGTCCAGAAAGTGCAACGCATGCTGGAATGGGACATCCGCAAGGTCGAGGTGCGCTGGCACTCGAACGAATCGGAGTTCGCGGCGGCCCATGGCTTGCCGGTCGTGCGCGACGGTACGGCGCAGATTCTCGCTGTGTCGAAAAAATCGGAGAACACGATCCACGTCGGCCCGCGCGTCGACACGACGAACTTCGACGGCACGTTCGGCCACGAGCTGGCGCACGTCATCGTCTATCAGAAATACAAGACCGCCATTCCCGTCTGGCTGGAGGAGGGGCTGGCCAACTACTCCGCCAAGAACAGCACGGTCGACTACAAATACCTGTCCACGCAGCCGGACGTCGACGTGAAGGCGATGGGGCACCCGTTCGGCGGAAAGGGGCCCGGCCCGCGCTTCCACTACATGGCCTCGACGGCGCTCATGGAAATGATCGCCTCGAAGTGCGACATCCACGAGCTGCTTCAGCTGTCCGTGGGCGAGAAGCTGGAGAGTTATCTCGATACCTTCTGCGGCATCAGCGATTTGAACGCCGAGTTTCGCAGGTTCGTGAAGCGCAAGGCGGGGAGCTGACGCCGGGAAGGGCTCCCGGGCGGCAAAAAACAGCCGCGGCAGTTCCTGCCGATAGTGCGGCCGGCGGGTTGCTGCGAGAATCATCTTACCAACGCGGCCGCGGGTTTTCCGCCCCGCCGCTTGGACAGGAGTTGGCTCTCATGAAATTAGCTTTAGCGTTCGCTTCGATCGTTCTGTTCCTCGCGCTCGTGCGGGTGGCTTCGGCCGCCTCGCCGTCGAGCGGTCTCTTCGTCGTCTTCGACGTCGACGGGCAAAGGTATCGCGCGCCCGTCAGCCGCGTCGCCGAGCCCTACGTTCGCGCTTTCGTGCGAGGCGAGGCCACGCATCGCGTGCCGCCGGCGCTCGCCCGCTCGTGGCTGCGCGTGGCCGGAGTGGTCGCGCGCCCGGCGTCGGTTCGGGTTGCTTCGGCCGAGGAATGCAGCGCAGGTCAGTGCGTGAGATTGCGCGGCCTTTACGCCGGCCGAAGCCCCACGTTCTAACCTGGCCAGCCCTTCACCTGTTCAGCGTGTTGAGCTTCGTCGTCGGTATCTTGATGGGAATCGGCGAGGGGCGGGCTATCGGCACCAGAGGCGTCATCCCGCGAACCGGCGTCATGCGCGAGATCGGCGCGACTTTCCCGATCGTCGCGGCCGACCCGGCCAGCGTGCCGGGCATGTTCGAGCCGGCAGGCCCCAGGGTCGGAGCGTTGGCGGCCGCGGCCGTCGTCTGCGAGTCCGCCGAGTCGCTCTGCTGCTGGGTCTGAGTGCTCTTACCTCCGCCGCCCGTCGGCGCGCCGGTGCCCTTGCCACCCGTGGGCGTACCGTTGTTCACGTCCAGGCTCGTCGGCGCGTTGTTGTTGTTCGTGATCGTCGACTTCGAGCCGCCGTCTTCGCCCTTCTCGCCCTTCTTGCCGTGACCGTCCGAGCCATCGTGTTTCTCGAAGCGGCGTCTCTCGAGCTCGCTTTCGGCGTCCGAGCCGCGGCGGTTGCTTTGCGCCTGAGTGGCGCTCGTGCGCGACGAGTTCGCGCCCGAGGTGTCCGGCGCGTCGCTGCCGACGTTTCGGTCGAACTCAGGCGCCACCTTCCTCAGCTGCTCGCGAAATTGGGTGCGGTCGAACACGCTCGGCGAGTCGGCCTTGCTCATGCCGGGCCGCATCCCGCTCATCTGCCCGGCCTTCACCAGAACGACCAGGGTCGCCTGGGCGGCGGTGTTTTTCAGCGTCTGGAGATTGCGGGCCACCGCAACCGTGCCATGCAGGGTGTGCAGCACCGACTCCTGCGTGTCGCGTTTCACCTCGACGACGAAATGCGTGCCGCGCACGCCCATGACCGAGGTTGGCGTCTTGACCGCGAAGGTTTCGTTGTCCTGGTAGACCTTGCGCACGAGCGAGCGCACGATCCCGTAGAACAGGTTGATCACGGTGTTCTGCACTCGCCCCGACTTGAATTTCTCGATGACGAAGCTCGTGTCCGGTCCCAGCACGAGCTCGCTGTTCTCGCGCAGCGTGAGCTTCACCGTTTGCGCATTCTTGGTGACGATCTTGTCGCCTTCGAAAATCGGGTCTTTCGCCCGGGCCTCGCGCGCCACGCCCGCGGCATTCACGACGTCCAGCGCGTCGCTCGCGCCTTCGATCGAAGTGATCGTTCCCGCCGGAAGAACCTTTGGTTCGTCAGCTTGGCCTGGAGCGACAAAAATCAGAAATGAACAAAGAACCCCCACCAACACCCAGTTTTTCCCCATAGACCTTCATTTTAACATGGGCTAGCACCAGCTAACCAGGGGGGGCTCAACGATGGCGTATGGAATTTGGGCAGGCTTAATAGCCGGTCTTGCAGGATTATTTTCGGGCACCGCGCAGGCCGCGGACTGGCTGCTTGTAGGCCAGCACTACCATACGACAACCGACGTCGAGTTCTCGCAGGACCCGTCGCGCCGCGACCCCAAGGGGTCGTACCGCGTCGACGGCATCCGTGAGCTGCTCGAGCGTGGAGCCAAGCTCGGGCTGGACGCGATGGTCGTCACCGAGCACAATGCCGTGGCGACCTGCTTCGACCGGCTTTTCCAGGATTCCACCAACAAGGTGACGTTGATCTGCGGCGAGGAGTGGACCAACAAGCGTTCGCTCCATCTCGGCCTCATCAACCCGCCGGTGAGCCGCGATACCGATGGTTATGTCCCGCGCGACGCCGATAAGGTTCGCGACAAAACGGACGTCGAGAACGACGCCCGCGAGCTCGTGCGCGCGGTCCACGCCGGGCTGCGCTCGCGTGGCCAAACGGGCCTGGCCGTGATCAACCACCCGGGCTTCGAGATGTACCGGCCCGCCGACTCGCTCGGAGCCGACGCGGCCGAAGTCGTCGTGCCCGAGTACGAGGATGCCGTGAAAACCCGCCTCTGGTGGATGCGGCGGCTCGCGGCCGGAGAGCGCCTCGTCGCGTTGGGTGGCTCCGACTTCCATGCCTGCCAGGGCTGGGACTGCCTCAAGCGGGGCGACTATTTCCGCACGCTCTTCAGTGAGCCCGTGAATCTCGTCTACGCCGACTCCGCCGCGCCGGCCGACGTCGTGGCCGCGATGGCCCGCGGCCGGGTGGTCGCGTTGGCGGGGGCCAAGTACGCGAAGCTGCGCGTCGAGCTTTTCCTCGAGCGTGGAGAACGCGACGGGCGGACGTACGCGATGGGCGACGTCGTGGAGGGCGCGCGAGCCGGCGACCTGCTCAAGGCGCGAGTGCGGATACTCAATGGCGAGGGCCTGTTTGCCGTCGTGTATGGCGTTGCCGGCTCCGGCGGGAAGGGCGCGCCGTTCACCGTCGCGCGCGAGATCGAGCTGGCAAGCGATGCCTACGACGACGTGCTCGAGCTGAAGCGCGGCGAAGCGCGCGATGCGATCCACGTCGAGGTTTTCGAGCCCGAAGACTGGGCGAGCCACTCCGATGCCCTGCCGATCGCGGTTTCGAACCCGATCTATTTCTGAATCAGGATGCGCCGGGGCCCGCTGCGGCGGGTGATCTCGACGTTGCACGTGTTGCGTCCGCGCGAGACGACGAGGCTCAGCTCGGTGTCGCGCACGCGCAGGTCGTCGAGCCGGAGCGAGTTCACCTTCGACGGCAGAATGGGCGAGCGCAGGACGATGTCCTGCTGGTCGGGCGTGATGACGAGGCCGAGCATCGCCTTCAGAATCAGGAAGGCCGAGCCCGCCGCCCAGGCCTGCGGCCGGCACGCGACCTCGTAGGGCACGGGCGGCTCGTCGTCGCGCCGTCGAAAGCCGCAGAAAAGCTCGGGCAGGCGCAGGTCTTCGCTCACCTCGGCCGCGTCGAACAGCGCGTCGCCGAGCCGCTGCAGATGGTCGACGTGGTTGTAGCAGCGCAGCCCCTCGGCGATCAGGCTGTTGTCGTGCGGCCAGACGCTGCCGTTGTGGTACGAGAGCGGGTTGTACGCCTTTTCGTCGGCGGCGAGCGTGCGGACGCCGTAGCCGGTGAAGAGGCGCGCCGACATGAGATGTCCCGCGACCGCGGCGGCTTCCTCTG
>JACQAX010000362.1 GCA_016194795.1 Deltaproteobacteria bacterium
GTCGCCGTCAGCAGAAGCAAACCGCCGGCTCCGGCGGCGAGCCGCTCGAGAAGCTCGTACTCGGGGCTCGGCGCCCCCGGTGCCCAGCCCACCCGATGGGCCTCGTCGACGATCACGATGTCCCAGCTCGTGGCCGCGAGCCCCTGGGCCAGCGACGGCTCGCGCAGCGACTCGAGACTGAGGATCACCCGAGGCTGCTCCGCCAGATCCTCGGGGCGCAGGCCTTCCTCGCTTTGCGACTCGGGCACCCAGAACGCGAGATTGAATCGCCGCAAAAGCTCGATGAACCACTGGTTGATGAGCGCCCGGGGAACCAGCACGAGCGCGCGCTCGGCGCGCGCCGTCACCAGGAGCTGATGCAGCACCCAGCCCGCCTCGATGGTTTTTCCGAGCCCCACCTCGTCGGCCAGCAAAGCGCGCGGCAGCCCGCGCGTGGCGATCTGACTCGCGACGTACAGCTGATGCGGCAGCAGCTGGGCGCGCGGCCCCACCAGCCCCCGCCAGGGCGAGCTCGAC
This sequence comes from Deltaproteobacteria bacterium, assembly GCA_016194795.1. Lineage (GTDB taxonomy): Bacteria > Bdellovibrionota > UBA1018 > UBA1018 > UBA923 > JACQAX01. Next base: position 517 of record JACQAX010000362.1, read on the forward strand.
AGCTCCGACGAGAGCTCGAGCGTGCGGCGGCGCAGCTCGTAGGTCGGAAGCGCGTCCCACTGGCCCGCGAGCAGGCGCGAGAGCGGGCGCTGAAGCCTGAGGCGCGGAGAAAGGTCCGACTCACAAAGCTCTTTGCCACCGCCGACGTACCAGTTGAGCTGGTCGCGCAGCTCGACGCGCTCGATCGTCAGGCGCTCGCCCGACGCCCCCTCGACGGTATCGCCCACTCGAAAGACGAGGCGCTTGAGCGGCGCCGTGCGCTTGCCATAGCGGCGGGTCTGGCCCGCCGCCGCGAACTGAAGCACGACCGACTGCTGGTCCTGCTCGCGCACGATCCCCACGCCGAGCTCGGGCTCGGTTTCGCTCATCCAGCATTGTCCGGCGTGAAAACTCGGTGGGGCCACGGTCACGCAGTATACCCGTTCAGAGCTGTTCTTTCACCATTTCGGAGGTGACCGCATAACGGCCGCCGAGCCAGTCGACGACCTCGCGGGCGCCGGGCTGCGAAAACCGCCCGTACTCCGCTCGCAGCTCCGTTTTCCGGGCGGGCTCGATCTTTTCGAGGCCGTGCTCCTGAAACAGCTCGCGATCGCGGCGCACGAGCGCCGCCAGCTCGGGGCCCAAGGTGGCGCGCGCGGCGCGGTCGAAAAAGGGGCTCATCTTCTCGGTGTCATTGACGGGATAGTTGTCCCAGAGCAACGGCTTGCGCTTCAGCCAGCCGCCCACCTCGCGCAGGTGCTCCAGGGAGTAAGAGGTCGAGCAGATGCGCTCGCCAGTCCAGAAGATCCCGATCGACGGGTCGAGCGCGCGCCCGAGCTCGTCGAGATAATGCGGCGGTCTCGGCCCGAACAGCCGATCGAGCGCGGAATCGAGCGAGTAGTACGTCGGGCAAAGGCTCAGGGCCAGCTTCGGCCACCTCGCCTTCACGGCATGGGCCAGCGCCACCTGCGTCTTCGCAAGCTCCGGCACGTCGCCCTTCATGTCGTCGAAAAGCAGCGCCAGATGAGCGGCGCCCAGCTCGTCGACGATGACCTCGACTTTCTCGAGGACAAGCCGTTCCTCGTCGGCCGCCCGGCCGACGTGAAGCTCGTGCGGGCTCAGCCCCACGCCGAACGAAAGCCCGCGGGCGCGAGCAAGCGCGGCAAGCGCCCGGAGCTTCCGCGCGGTCTCGTCGGGCCAGCGCTCGCGCCAGCGCCGGCGCAGGAAAAGATCGGCCTTCGGCGCGTAAAGATAAGACGAGTAGCCCGAGACGGCCAGAAACTCGGCCGTCGCCGAGCGCTCGTCCCAGCTCCACGGCCGGCCGTAAAACCCTTCGACGAACCCGAGCCCGCTCACGCGCTCGCCTCGCACTCGAGCGCTTCGGCGCCACGAGCCTCGCCACCCGGCACGGCGCCCATCGGAAGCCAGGGCAGAAGAAACATCCCCGGCAACGTGCACGCGCAGACGGCGACGAAGAACTTGAAATACCCGAGATGGCTCTGAAGATACCCGCTCAGCATCCCGGCGAGCATCGCGCCGAGCGCCATGAGCGCGGTGACGATCGCGTAGTGCGAAGCCTGGAAGCGCGAGCGTTGGCAGATGAGCATGGTGTACACCATGTACGACGCCAGCCCGAAGCCGTAAGCGAACTGGTCGACGGCGACGATGAGATACATCGACGAAGGCCCCGGCCGAGCCGACGCCGCCCACACGTACATGAGATTCGGCGCATGCATCGCGACGGCCATCGGCCAGAGACAGGCGCGAACGCCGAAGCGCGCGACGGCCACGCCGCCGGAGATCCCGCCGATGACCAGCGCGGCCACGCCGCACGTTCCGAGCACGGCGCCGGTCTGCACGGTATCGAAGCCCAGCCCGCCCGCGGCGGGCGAGTCGAGGAAGAAGAGCCCCGACATCTTGGTCACCATCGACTCGCCGAAGCGGTAGACAAGGATGAAGGCGACGATCGCGAACGCGCGTCGCTGCGAAAAGAACGAGGTGAACGCCTCGACGTACGAGCTCGCCGCGTGGGGCTCGACGCGGGCCGTGGGGCGGTCGCGCGGGGACTTCGGCAACGCCCACGTCGCATAGACGGCAAGCGCGCCGTAAACGAAGGCTCCGAAGAGCACGGCCCAGCGCCAGCTCGCCGCCACCGCAAAACCACGCCGCTCGAGCAGGCCCGCGACGACGACGAGCGCCCCGGTGCAGAAGACCATCGCGAGCCGAAACGAGGCGTTGCTGATGCCCAGGAAGAAGGCCTGCTTCTCGATGGGCAGCGCGACGATATAGTAGCCGTCGAGCGCGATGTCGTGCGTCGCCGAAAGAAACGCGATCACGAGCAGGAGCGCGAGCGTGAGCGGCCAGAAGACGCTCGACGACACCGCGAACCCGAGCGCGAGCAGGCAGGCCGCGATCCCGAGCTGCATCGCGAGCACCCACGAGCGCTTCGGCGCCGTGAGGTCGACGAGAGGGCCCCAGAGCATCTTCAAAACCCAAGGCCACGCGAGCAGGCTCGTCCAGAACGCGATCTGCTCGTTCGACACGCCGAGCTTTTTATAGAGCAGCACCGAGAACTGCTGGACCAGGATGACCGGCAGCCCCTGCTGGAAGTATAATGAGGGCACGAAAAGCCACGGAGAACGGGGATGGCGCATCCCTCCCGTCTAGCAGCCCGGCAGCCAGGTAGGCAACTTCTGCCGGTGCCCCCAAAGCCCGCATCCTCCGAAAAGAAGGTGATGGCCTCTCTCGCGCGCCGCACGATTCCGCGGTTTCTCGCCCTAGTCGTCGTGGCCCAGCTCCTGGCCGCGAGCTGCCAGCCGATTTTCGCGGGCGAGATCGCGACAGGCCGCCCCAAAAACTGCGTCCCGAAAATCGCCGAGCTCCTCCTCACCGGCAAGCTCGATCCCGACATGCCGCTCACCGCCGAGCGGGCCAGGCAGACCCTGAAAGACGCCACGAGGCGCGGCCTCAAGCCGCGCGTGATCGCCGCGAAAGTCGGCAAGTTCCTCGTTTACCCGACGCTCGCTCCGTATCGCCTGTGGAAAACGTTCAGCGACGTCCACGGCATCGTGGGCCAGCGCACGGCGCTCGCGTTTCCGCTCGAGTACGTCCGTCGCGACGGGCTCACGGTCGTGGGTTTTCTCATCTTTCTCGCCGTCGCGCCCGGCTCGCCCCTCGAGATGCTGGAGTTCTACCTGCTTCCCAAAAACAAGAACGACGACTTCGAGAAAGACACGGCGGTTCCGCCGCGTTCCGACGGCATTCTCGTCTACGTGGACGCGGTGCCCGACGACAACGAGCTGGCGGGTTACGGCGAAAACGACTTCAAGCTGCGCTTCAAGCCGCGCGATGGCGCCTACTACATCCATGCCACCGGCATCGAGAACATGATGTCGCAGCTGGCGGCGCTTTCGCGCGGTACCGGCAAGCCGATCGCGGAGCTCGAAATCCTCGCCCACGGCATGCCCGGCGAAATGTCGATCGGCGGCGAGACGCTCAGCGTGTGGAGAGCGGGCTCGCTCGGCTCGCGCGTCGAGGGTCTGCGGTTCGCCAAGGACGCGACGATCCGCCTGCAATCCTGTTTCGTCGGCGCGAACTTCGAGTCGACCACCGGCAAGTCGGGCGAGAACTTCATGACCGAGCTCGGGCGCTCGCTGCTCACCGACGGCGGCACCGTCATCGCCTCCAACCGCATCATCTACGTGACCGACCATTTTCCGTCCGCCGTCCAACGCAACCACAAGTCCTTGCCCGAGGCTTACTTCGACAAGGCGATGGTGCCGCTCGAAGCCGTGATCCGCGTGGGCCTGAGCGCGTTCGAGACCGGAAACGAGCCCTACCGGCGAGTCGCGATCCCGCCGCGCAACTGACGCGCTCAGAACTTCAGCAAGAGGGTCGCGTAGAGCTTGGAGTCCGCGACGACCTGAAAGGCCGTATTGTCGCGAACGACGGGCAGCTCGACGGCGAGAGTCGCGGCGACCCCGGAGCCGAACGTCGCTCCGAGCTTCGGCCCGACGTACACGGCATTGATCCCCGTGTCTTCGGCCACGACCCCTTGAAAGGTATCCCTGCCTTTCAGCTCGCCGGAAGCGTTGGCGGAAACGCTCAGCGAACCCGCGTCGCCCAACACCAGATAGTAACCTGGCCCGGCCGACCACATCAGGTCGTTGGCGAAGCGATAGTCATAGCGACCCGTGGTACGAACGGCATACTGGGCGAACGCCTGAAAGAGGTACCTCTTGAGATGGGCCTCGGCGGCCGTCCCGACGATTCCGTCCACGGAACCGGTTCCCAGCGTCAGGTCGTGCCCGTGGATGCCGCTCGGGCTCTGACCCGCGGGCGTCTCGGTCTCGCTCAGCTCTTCACGAAGCCGCGCCGCGCTTCCCGTAGGAAGCTTCACCCCGGCGAGCGCGCTCCAGCTCACGGATTTTTCTCCGGATGCGGCCCGAACGAGCTCGTACTTGCCGAGAACGGACGCGTCACCGGGACCCGAGACCGAGCCGCTCTCGATCGCGCCGTCGCCCGGTCGCCGGTAGCTCCGGTAGATGATCGGCAGGTTGAGCTGAAGCGCGGCAGCCTCGCTTACTGCGTAGGAAAACAGAAGCTGCGTGATCGAGCTGTCGAGAGACTGGCCGGCGGCATTCGGAACCGCGCTCCCGTCGACGCTCGTCGTCCCGAAGTGGGTGAACTGCTCGGCGATGCTGCCGCGAAAGCGACTGACCCCCGTCGTTGACGGCGTCGTCGCCACGCCGACGTCGCGAGTCGCCTCGCTTGCCGAATACACGCCGCAGAGATCGCACGCGTCAGCGGGCGTGAGCCACGACGCGAGCAATGCGAGTAAAGTGAGCGTTCTCATCGATAGCCGAGGGTGAATGCAAGCGATGGTCCCGACGAAAGCCGCCCGCCCGGTGAAGCGGCCATGGCGTTATCCTTTACTCGCAAACCGGGCCCACGTCATAATAATCCCTCAATGAAGCACCTGCTCTCTTCCGCCTTTTTGCTCCTGGCCTCCTGCACGTGCGCGCACGCGTGGGGGCGCCACGATCTCATCACCCGCAAGGCTTTCGAAGGCTCGCCTCTGGAGCGGATACAGGTTACGGCGGATCCCATCGATTCAGCCGCTGAAGGGCTGCTTCTCCACGCCGTACCGAAAGCGCAGGACTGGGCCGAGAGCTACCACCGCGAAGTCGACCGGCGCTCGGCCTGGACGCGCCCCGAGCCCGCGCCCGCCGCTTTCGTCGGGCGTCGCCTCTCCCGGCGCCAGCAGCTTCTCTGGGCCATCGAAGACAACGTCGAAACGCCGCTCGATTTTTCGGTCACGCCGTCCGACGACCCTGCGATCGCACGCAGGCCGACGTTCGGCGCGCCCGGCCAGCCCGGGCATGGCCGCGCCTCGACGATCCTCGAAGACTACGTCGTCGAACCCGACGCCCAGCTCGACAACGGATTCAATGCCGCACCCTACTTCGCGCGCCTGAAAGACCGGATGGGATTGTTTTTCGAAGGCGGCGCGCACACCCACACCTTTCGGCATTACTTCGTCCCGACGTCGCTGGTGCCGCCGCTGCTGACGCCGCAAGGCGATGCGCCACGACAGGCGGCTTTTTACGCCGAGCTCGCGGTGGGAGCCTTCCAGGCGGGGCGCCCGTACTGGGGCTATCGCTTCCTGGCCTGGTCGCTCCACTACGCCCAAGACGCCACCCAGCCGTGGCATACGACGCTGGTGCCCGGGCTTTCTTTTCTGCGACTCTCGCGCGCCGCCATCCGCAAGCAGGTC
>JACQAX010000363.1 GCA_016194795.1 Deltaproteobacteria bacterium
CAGGAGGGCTTCTGTCGCGGCGAGGACGGAACCCTCATCTCGACGGACGCCCTGCACGCGCGCGCGCGCGCCAATGACGAGAAGGGCGGCGCGGGTCATGAGTAACTTTCTCGCGCTGCTGCTGGCGGCGCTCCTGCTGGTGGTCTCGGTGGCGCGGGCCGACGATTGCGGGCAGCCTTACGACCTGAGCGAGCCCGGCAAACCCTTTGGGCCGCTGAGCGCCGCGCCCGGCGCGCGCATGGCCATTCCGGTGCGCAGCCAGGGAAACACCGCCACCTGCTACGCGCAGGCGGCGTCGAACCTGATCGACGCCTGGCGCTACACGCACGAGCCGACGAAGCCGAAGCCGGGCCAGGCGTTGCGCCTGACCTCGCCGCTCGTGCTCGCGACGCGCGACGCGTTTCGGCTCGGCAAGAAGACGAGCATCAGTTTCGGCTACACCAAAAGCGTGCTCGAGACGGCGAGGCTCGAGCAGAACGCCTGCGACGACGAGTACGTGTTCAACAACGACGCGCACGAGAAAGGCCCGGCGGACGTGATGCTGACCGATACGCTCGAAGCGGCCTGGGACGCGGCCGGCGACTACCTGGCCAAGCTGGGTCGCGCCAAAGCGCTCTGGATAAAGTATCGCGATCTTCCGCGGAGCGAGTGGACCCCCGAGATGCTGCAGCTCGAGGAGTACCACAAGATCGACGTGGCCTCGCAGAAGATGGACTGGGACAAGGCGTACACCTACGCCGTGCACGTCAAAGGCTTTCTCCCGATCGGGCTGAAACTCGAGTGCGACCTGCTCGCGGCGGGCTTTCCCCTGGAGCGCATCCCCTCGATCTGGGTGGGTAAGGTCAACGCGTTCCTGATTCGCGCGCTCGCCAACGAGAAGTCGAAGGTCGGTTTCCTCAACGCGTATTACGCCGAGGCCTGCAAGGGCCACGAGGTGTCGACGGCGGGCATCCCGGAGCCCGTGCTCGTGCCGGCCGGCGACCGGTTTCATCCCGATACTCCCGAAAAGACGAAGGCCGAGCTCAAGAAGGTGCTCGATCGCCCTGATCGCCAGCCGATCGAGCTCTCGATCTGCGGCCGCTATCTCGACAAGGCCGCGCCCGACGACGATGACCGCAAGATTTTCTCCACGTCAGTGAAGGGCACCTGGCATGAGCTCAAGAAAAACAAGGACGGCGAGGACGTCTCGCGCTGCATCTCCGGCGATCCCGACCATCCCAACGACGACAGCGGGCATTCGGTGACGCTCATCGGCCGCCGCGTGAATCCAAAGAAGCCCGGCAGCTGCCAGTACCTCATTCGAAACAGCTGGGGCTCGGGCTGCTTCAGGTACTCCGGCCGCAAGGACATCGAGTGCATCGAGGGGCGCGGCGACCTCTGGATCGACGCCGATGAGCTCGCCGCCAACGCCCGAAGGGCGACCGCGCTCTCGCAGGATCGTTAACGAAGCGACTCGCCGATCTCTTTCATCGTCGACTTGATGTCTTTGAGCGAGGACGGCGCGACGAAGATGCAGTCGTCGCCGGCGATCGTGCCCAGCACGTTCTCGCGCTGGGTGGCGTCGAGGTGGCGCGCGACGAGCGAGGCCGAACCCGGCGTGGTGTGGATGACGATGAGGTTGCCGTTCGTCGCCATGTCGACGACCAGCTCGGCGAGCGCGGTGGTCGCGACGGGGCTGGCGGGCACGTCTTCCGGAAGGCGATAGACCGTGCGGCCGTCCGGGTCGATCGCCTTCACCGCCCCGATCTTGCGCAGGTCGCGCGAGATCGTCGACTGCGTGACCTCGAAGCTCAGGTCGGCAAGCTCTCCCACGAGCTCTTCCTGCGTGCTGAGCTTGCCCTGGCCGAGCAGTTTTTTGAGGGCGTCGATGCGCTTCATGTTCAGAGCAGGCCTTTAAGCAATGCCTTCTGCGCGTGCAGGCGGTTTTCGCTCTGCTGGAACAGGACGGCGCGCGGGCTGTCGGCCACGGCGTCGGTGATCTCCTTGCCGCGCACCATCGGCATGCAGTGCAGGACGACCGAGTTCGGCGCGGCGAGCGCGACGAGCTCTTCGTTGAGCTGATAGCCGTCGAACGCTTTTTCGCGGTCGCTCTCTTCGCGCTCGAAGCCCATGCTCGTCCACACGTCGGTGTAGAGCGCGTGCGCGCCCGTGACCGCGACCTGCGGCGTGTCGGCCGCGGTGATGAGACCGCCGCCTTCTTTGGCGCGCGCCTTGGCGCGGCGGGTGATGAACGCGTTCGGCTCGTAGCCCTTCGGGCAGGCGTAGCTCAGCTGGATGCCGAGGTAGGGCGCGAGCAGCATGAGCGAGTGGAGCATGTTGTTGCCGTCGCCGACGTAGGCGAGCTTGAGGCCCTTGAGCTCGCCGAAGATCTGCTTGAGCGTGAGGATGTCGGCCAGCGCCTGGCACGGGTGGTGCGTATCCGACAAGCCGTTGATGACGGGGACCGACGACTTCGAGGCCATCTTTTCCAGGATCGAATGCTCGTGCGTGCGCACCATGACCGCGTGGGCGTAGCCCGCGAGCACGCGCGCGATGTCTTCGGGCTCTTCCTTTTTGCGCACGGCCGAGACGAGCTCGATCACGCTTCCACCGAGCTCCTGCATGGCGACCGAGAAGCTCACGCGCGTTCTGAGCGAGGGTTTTTCGAAGAGCATGACGAGCGTCTTGCCTTTCGAATTCGGCGCGTCGTGCGTGGGGCGCTCTTTCTTCAAGGCTTCGGCCTCGTCGAGGAGCGCGAGCAGCTCGTCGCGCATCAGCTCTTCGCCGGTGAGGAAGTGCTTGGTCTTGAGTTTAAACATGTGCGGTCTCCTTAGCGGGCAAGCTTCTCAGGCGGCACGCGGTGCCGATGCCTTTGTCGGTGAAGAGCTCTTCGATCAGGCCATGGGGCAGGCGCGCGTTGAGCACGTGGACGTCGGTCACGCCGTTCCGAAGCGCGTGGACGATCGTGCGAACTTTGGCGAGCATTCCGCCCGTGACGACTCCCGATTCGATGAGCTGCTCGAGCTCGCCGGCGTCGAGCTCGGCGATCACCTTGCCGGTCGTGTCGAGGATGCCTTCCTGGTCGGTGAGGAAAAGCATCTTCTTGATGCCGAGGCCTTGGGCCAGGCGGGCTGCCGCCCAGTCGGCATTGATGTTGAACGCCTTTCCGTTCTTGCCCACGCCGATGGGCGCGATCACGGGGATCGAGCTTTCGGTGACGGCTTCGATGAGCTTGGTGTTCACCTTTTCGATCTGGCCGACCTGTCCGAGCTTGGCGTTCTGCTGTTTGCACTGAAGCGTGGACGCGTCGGCGCCGCTCAGGCCCACGGCGGGCACGCCCTGGGCGTTGAGCGTCCTCACGATGCGCTTGTTCACGTGGCCGCACAGGACCATCTCGATCACGTCCATCATCTCGGGGGTCGTGACGCGCTGGCCGTCGATGAACTCCCAGGTGATGCCGTGGGTGGTGAGCTCGCGGTTGATCGCGGGACCGCCACCGTGCACGAGCACGACCTTCACGCCGACGGCGCGAATGAGGGTCAGTGATTCGCAGATCGACTTCACCAGGCCCACGTCTTCGAGCGCCGCGCCGCCCACCTTGATCAGGACGGTCTGGCCCGCGAAACGTTTGACGTAGGAGAGCGTGGCGAGGACGTGCTTCGTGCTCACGAGTACTCCGTGTTGATCTCGACGTACTTCTTGGAAAGATCGCAGCCCCAGGCCGTCGCCTCCTGGTCGCCCGAGAACAGGTCGACCTGGATCTTGATCAGGTCCTGCCTGAGCAGCGTCGAAAGCTCGCCGCGGTCGAACGCCACGGGCCGGCCCTTCTCCATGACTTTCTTGCCCTGGATCTTGAGCGAGAGCTTGTCGAGCGAGGCGGCGGGGATGCCCTCGGCGCCGAGGCGCGCGAGAATTCTTCCCCAGTTCGGGTCGGCACCGTGGATGGCCGTCTTGATGAGCGGGCTCACGGTGATGCCCCGGGCCGCCTTTCTCGCGAGCGCGAGATCGTGGGAGCCCTTGAGATTGACCTCGACGAGCTTGGTCGCGCCTTCGCCGTCGCGGGCGATCGCCTGCGAAAGCACCTTCGAGACCTCGAGCAGGGCCTTCTTGACGGCCGCGTAGTCGGCGTCGTCGTTGAGCTTCACGCCACTGGCGCCGTTGGCCATGAGAAACACGGCATCGTTCGTCGACGTGTCGCCGTCGACGCTGATCATGTTGAACGTCTCGTTGGTCACCGACGTGAGCATGTCCTGCGCGACGTCGAGCGGGAGCGCGACGTCGGTGAGCAGATAGCCCAGCATGGTGGCCATGTTCGGATGGATCATGCCCGAGCCCTTGGCGATGCCCGTGATGCGGATCTGGCCACCGGAGAGCTGAACCGTGGTCGTCACCGTCTTGGGCACGAGGTCGGTGGTCAGGATCGCCAGCGCGAACGGCTCGGCCGAGCCGCCGGCGTTGTGGACGAGGTCGCCCACGGCTCCGACGATCTTTTCGATCTCCATCGGCTGGCCAATGACGCCAGTCGAGGCGGTGAGGACTTGGTGCGTGTTGCAACCCAGGCTTCTCGCTGCGGCCTCCGCCATCTTGAGATTCGTCTCGACGCCTTCAGGCCCCGTGGCCGCGTTGGCCTGGCCGCTGTTGGTGATGATCGCGCGGATGTGCTTGGAGGGCACCATCTTCTGGCTGTAAAGCACGGGTGCCGCCCGGCATTCATTCAAGGTGAACATGCCGACGCCGACCGCATCTTCCTCGGAGATGAGGATGCCGAGATCGGGGCGATAACGACGCACGCCACAGTTCACCCCATTGGCCTTGAAGCCCTTGGGAAGCAAAGTTCTGGCAATACCTGGTCCACGCGTCATAACAAACCCTCCAATTCGGTCAGTGCGGTCTCGACGGGCAGGTCGTGCAGGCGATTGAAGTTCTCGATCGCCTGGCTGGCCGCGCCCTTGAGCAAGTTGTCGATGAGCGAAAAGACGTAAAGCTTTTCGCCCGTGAGCTTGAAGCGGATGTGCGTCCGCGCCGAGCCCGTTACTTTCTTCAAAGCCAAATCAGATCGATCGGAGCGCTCATTGTTAGGGGTACTGAGCGCCCCGACCTTGGTAAGAGGATAGCTTCCGTAGTACTTCGCGTAAGCCGCCTCGATGTCAGAAGTCTGGGTGCCGGCGACGACCCGGGCGTAGATGCCCGAGAGGATCCCGCGGCGGACCGGAATGAGATGAGTGGAAAAGAGAGGGTCG
>JACQAX010000383.1 GCA_016194795.1 Deltaproteobacteria bacterium
CGATCGCGCTTGCGCTGATCGCGCACACCGACAGCCGGCTCGATGCCGATGCGCTGCGGCGGTTCGTCGAGGCCTTTCAGACGGTAACACCCCTCACGATCGGCGAGCTTTGGGCGATCCCCATCACGCTGCGAATCGCGTTGGTTGAGCGCCTGACGCCGCTGACCCAGTGGATCGTGGCGGCAAGAGAGGAGCGAGAGCAGGCGAGCGCGCTCGCCGACCGTCTTCTCGCCTATGCCTTGTCGGAGGATTTCAAGCCCTCGCGGCTCGTAGCGCGGCTTTCCGACGAGCTCGGGCCACCCGAGGCCTTCAAGCGCGCCTTTCTCGTGCAGCTGATACAGCAGCTTCGAGATCAGGATCCGAACGTCTTGCCCGCGTCGGAATGGATCGATGCGCAGCTGGCGCTTCATCACGGCACGACAAGCGCTCTCCTCACGCAGGTCGAGCACAATGTGCTGGCGACGACGCAGGTGACCGTCGGCAGCATCATCACGAGCATGCGCCTTTTGTCGACGCTCGACTGGCGCAAGTTCGTCGAGAGCGTGAGTCTCGTCGATCCGATCCTCGCGCGCGAGCCTGGCGGCGTTTATGCGCGCATGGATTTCGCGACTCGCGATCGCTATCGCCACGCGGTCGAGCGCATCGCCCGGCGCGCAGGGCGGCCCGAGGACCAAAACGAGCTTGTCGTTGCGCGATACGCCCTCGAGATGGCCCAGGAACGGAACACGCATATCGGCCGGTTTCTGATCGGCCGCGAGCTGCCACGGCTCGAGAAGCGGTGCGGGTACCGCCAAACCATTCGCGAGCGGGTCTCGCGCGCCACGACTCGCTTCCCGACGCTTCTTTACCTGGGGCTGCTCTTCTTATCGACGGCTCTGCTCACCCTGCCGATCGCCAAGGCCTTGCTTGCCCACGGCTTCGGCATGCCGGCCAGGCTGCTGCTCGGCCTGCTTGCCTCGCTCTTGATGAGTGAGGTCGCCATCGGGTTCGTCAACCATTACGTACCGTTCTTTTTTCGACCCAGTCCGCTGCCCCGAATGGATACCGAGCAGGGCTTGCCCAATGGCACGCAGGTCATGGTGGTGATTCCGACGCTCCTCGTGCGCGAGTCGGTCGTGCGCGATCTGATCGAGTCGCTTCACGTGCACTATCTCGGCAACCCCGATCCGAACATCTCGTTTGCGCTGCTGTCCGACTACACCGACGCGCAAACCGCCAGCCGGCAAGGCGACGAGGCGTTGCTAGCACTCGCGCAAACTGGCATCGATCAGCTGAACGCGCGCTATCCAGCCGAGGGCCGCAGGCGCTTTCACCTCTTTCACCGGCGTCGGCAGTGGAACCCCAAAGAAGGCAGTTTTTTGGGATGGGAACGTAAGCGCGGCAAGATCCACGAGTTCAACCGCCTGCTCCGCGGGGCAAAAGACACGAGCTTCGAGGTCGCCACGGCCACCGCAGCCGAGCTCGCGGGCATCGAGTACGTCATCACGCTCGACTCCGATACGCGGCTCCCACGCGAGGCGGCGCTCAAGCTCGTCGGAACCATCCTGCATCCGCTCAATCAGCCGCGCGTCGATCCGGTCTCGCGCCGGGTCGTCGAGGGCTACGGTATCCTGCAGCCGCGCATCAGCGTCGAGCTGCCGAGCGCGGGGCAGACGCGCTTCGCGCGCATCTTCTCGGGCAATATCGGCCTCGATCCGTACACGACGGCGGTGTCCGACGTTTACCAGGATATCTTCGAGGAAGGCAGCTTCACGGGCAAGGGTCTCTATGTGGTCGACGCGTTCGAGGCCGCTCTGGCCGAGCGCGTGCCCGAGAACCGGCTGCTGAGCCACGACCTTTTCGAGGGCACGTTTGCCCGTTCGGGGCTCGTGACCGACGTCGAGATGTTCGACGACTTTCCGTCGACCTACCAGGTCTATTCCAAGCGCCAGCATCGCTGGACCCGCGGCGACTGGCAGATCGCCCGGTGGATCCTACCCTGGGCCCCGACCGCCAGGCAGGTGAACGCGCCCAATCCCTTGAGCCTGATCTCGCGGTGGAAGCTTTTCGACAATCTGCGCAGAAGCGTCGTGCCGCCAGCCATGATCCTCTGGCTCGTGCTTGCCTGGAGCTTTCTTCCGGGGCCGACCTTTCTTTGGACGGTCCCCGTGCTGCTGATCCTCACTTTCCCGCTGTATGGGCCCGTCTCGCGCACGCTTCTCGTGCGCCGGCGCGGGCTGCCCTGGGGCAGCTATTTTCGCGACGTCGGAAAGCAGTTCTGGTCTCAGCTCGAGCAAAGCCTGCTTACGAGCGCTTTTCTCGCGCGCCAGGCCTACAACCAGACCGACGCCATCGTTCGCACGCTCTACCGCCTGCTCGTTTCGAAGCGAAAGTTTCTCGAATGGGTGAGCTTCGCGCAGGCCGAGCAGGGCAGGGGAAGCAAGGTTGCGCTTCGCGAGCGCATCGGCCCGGCGCCGGTGATCTCGATCACGCTAACGGCTCTCGTCGTGGTGGCGCGGCCCGACGCGCTCGTGATCGCGGCGCCGTTTCTTTTGCTCTGGGCGCTGAATCCCCTGATCGAGCGCTATCTCGCGGGCGAGGTTCAGGCCACCGAGGTTCCGCTCGGTGAGGCCGAGACGCTCGATTTTCGCCGCTATGCCCGGCGCACCTGGAATTACTTCGAGACCTTCGTCGGGCCCGAGGGCAACTGGCTGGCGCCCGACAACTTCCAGCAGCACCCGAACCCCGTCGTCGCCTTTCGAACCTCGCCCACGAATATCGGCCTTCAGCTGTTGGCCACGGGGGCGGCGCTCGATTTCGGCTACGTCGGTCGCTGCGAGTTCGCCGACCGAGTCGAGAAGACCCTCGATACGCTCATGCGCCTTGAGCGTTTCCACGGCCACTTTTTCAACTGGTATGACACGAAAACGCTCGCGCCCCTCATGCCCCGCTATGTCTCGACGGTCGATAGCGGAAATCTCGCGGCGCACCTGATCACGCTCAAGCAGGCGTGCCTGGGCTACATGGGCCTTC
>JACQAX010000357.1 GCA_016194795.1 Deltaproteobacteria bacterium
CTTTTGGACGAGCCGTTTTCCGGGCTGGACCTGGTCATCAAGTTGAGCCTTCTCGACGAGATTCGAGAGCTGGCGGCAAATCAGCAGATGAGCGTGATCCTGGTTACCCATGATCCCCTTGAAGCGGCGTCCCTGTGCAAGAACGCGATCGTGCTGGAGGATGGTCGCCTGAAGGAATCGGGGGAGCTGCTCGAGCTCCTCAAAAATCCGACTTCGCAGACTCTCCAGACGTTCAAAATTCACATGCCGACGGGCATCAGCTAGCGTTAAGCGTGCATTGACCCTCGCGAGCGTGGGTTCGGGAATGCGATTTTCCATGTCAGGATCGCCACTTCAGGAATCCTCTCGACGAGAGGAGCTACTCGGCTTTCTCGAAATACATCTCAGCCGCCCCGGTCCGTTTGACGTTGTCGTCGTTAAAAATCGTAAGCCAGACCGGCCCCGCCGGCAGCTTGTCGGCCGGCAAGGCGCCTTCGAGCAGGTTAGGCAAGTCGCTGACGCCCCGGATATGAATGATCTGGCCCCAGCCGCGCTTGTCGCTACCCTCGGTCAGGTAGCCCCGTGTTTTTTTTGAGGCGAACACATACACGCGCAGGAATTGATGGCTGTCGACCGCGGTATCGGCCGGCATTCTATAGGGATAGAAAGGTTTGAGCGCCGTAAATGAGATGCGCACGGCCTTCGTCGCGATCTCCGCGCCGCCGGCATCCGGCTTTGCATATTTGAAGGCCGCGATTTTGAATCCCGCGCGCACGTAGGGATCAAGCCATTCTTGCAGCGCCGGCCGCGAGGGAAAACCGTTTTTCTTCAACCAGTCATTGAGTGCCGCCGCGTTATTCGCCTCGAGTACCGCGACGTCCATGCCGGCCACGCGCTTCTGTTCGAGCACGGTAACCACCGGCACGATCGCATCCGATATCGCGGCAAAGGAGGCGGATCCCGCCTTTTTCATCGCCATGCGCGGCACCAGGGACTCGAGCCGTCCGAATACGGCCTCATCGGCCTCGGCGATTTCGGGCCGCTCCGGCGTCGGCACCAGAAACCCCAGCGCGCTGCCATGCGCTTTGAAGTCGACCTTGCGAATGAAGTGCTCGATCCTGCGCGACTCGTCCCACACGATCACCGAACTTTCGGAGGCGATCGAGGGGCTGTCGCCGATTTGGCAGGCAATCGCGCACGCTCGTGCATCCTTGATGGTGGCAAAGCTCGAAGCGACCACCGAAAACGCCCCTATGGCCAAGATCTTCGATTTCATTCCAGACATTCAGTTCTGCCTCCTCCAAAGACACAAAGCCGCGGCCACGCCCATGACAAGAAAAATCAATCCGCCCGCGGCACGATGGGCGCCGTCGTCCGAGGGTGGAGTTGCGGAAGTTTGAGGCGGAGCAGCCTGTACGGCCGGGGTTTGCGCGATTGTGTACGGACGGAACCCTTCTCCGCCCCCGGGAATCATTGGAAACTGCTGCGCGCCGAGCGGCCCTTTGCGAAAAACCTTCAGGCTGGCGATCATGTCCTCGAACTGCCCGTCATAAGCCGCGTACTTTTCCTTGAACACCGAGTAGGTGACGAGCACGCCGATGTCGTTCTTGGCCGTCGCAAGATATCGCGTGTAGTAGTTGGGAATCTCCGACTCCAGGTGCAGCGAATCGACCCAGAGTTGGCCGTTGACCGCCTTGGTCCGCGCGTATTTCGGCAGGGAAGTGAGCGCCTTGCCATTGACGCCCGTGAAGGCGCGCGGCTTCTCGAGGTACTTCTGGTACTCGTCGAGGGTATCCTTGTCGCCCTTGAGCTTGGCGGCGAGAACGACGATGGCATCGCGTTTTTGCTTTTCGTCGTGGCTCTGACAAACCCACTCCGCGCCCACGAGGCCGCATTGCCAGTGCGCGGGGAGCTCGAACTCGACGAAGTTGTTCGCGAAGCGCATGGCGTGCGCGTTCGGCGAGAGCGATAGGATTCCGAATGCAAGTATCCCTGCGATGGTGCGCATCAGACGTACCTCCTGAAAAAGCGAGCTCCGAAAACGCGGCCTACTTGGAATAATGGGCGAACGTCGTCTTGCTCACGCGTTCGAACAGGTTGGCATCTTTTCCCATGATGCCCGCGGCCTGGTCGAAGACGTCAGGCTCCGACGAGACCTCCACAAGCTGCACGGGCACGCCATAATGATGCCCCCACACCCCGGCGACCAACGCGACTAGCGCAAGCGCGGCTGCGGGCCGCAGGAAGCTGAGCAACGAGACGCCGCCCGCCGCTCGTCCCGCCACGAGCGTTTCTCTCTGCGTCGGCGTCAGCCGCGGGAGCTTTTCTTTCGCAAGCGAGCCTTCGAGCACGCGCGCGGCGCCCCGAACGTCTGCGACGAACTGCGCGGCCTCGGGATTCGCAGCGACGAGCTTCGCGACGGCTGCGGCCTCCTCGCCGGCGAGCTCGCCGAGCGCAAAGGCGGTCAGCCCGGGATCATCGAGAAGTTTTTCAGCCGGCATGGGAGCCCCCTTTCGCGGAGACAGACGCACCGAGCTTCGCTCGGAGCGTGAGCATGGCCCTGTGGAGGAGCACGCCGACGTGGCTTACCGAGTGCCCCGTGATGGCGCTGATCTGTTTGTAGCTCAGGCCTTCCTGGAACTTGAGCCTGACGACCTCGGCTTGGACCGCTGGCAGCAGCGCGACGAGCTTCTGAACGTCGCTATCGGTCTCGGCGTTTTCGAGTGCTTCGCCGGCACTCCGCTGGCCGTCGGCAAGGCCCGCCTCTTCGCTCGTGTCCATCTGCACCAACTTGCCCTCTTTTTTCAGGACGTCGAGAGAGAGATTCCGGCACACGTGGAAAAGCCATTCCGCCGTCTTGCCCTCGAGCTCGGCGGGATCCTGTTTCCAAAGGCGCAGAAAAACCTCCTGCACGACTTCGCGGGCCGCGGGCTCGGGCACGAACTTCGCCGCGTAACGAAGGAGCCTGCCTTCGTACGCGACCAAAGTTTGTTGTACCCAAGTGCTTTTTTCCAAGCAGTTCCCCTTTTCCCGAGGCGTCGCCCTCTTGTGGAGGACACGATCGAACGGACGATTTATTACGTGGAAAAATTTATCGGGAATTCCTCATGGAATAAAGGAGGTTGTTCTCGGCCGGAATGTTTCGAGTGCCGTGCAAAGAGCATCCAGACGTAGGAGTTTCCGGGCAGAGTCGCGTCACGGGTCGTGCGGTAATTCGATAACGCCGTGAACACGACCTCCATGGCCACCCCGACGCATCCAAACAGAAGTCCTTGTTGCAAGCTGCTCGCGCGTTGCTTCTTCATCGAAGAACGGTTGAGCAATCAGCATGCCCATGGTGCTGACGCAGCCGCTTCGCGGCCTCGCTCATCCACGCGAGGCGCGGTCGCACGAGCGCGAACACGGTGAACTCGCCGACGCGTCCCCAGTTGCAGACGCCGAAGAGATAAGGCTCGCCGCCGATGCGAACCAGGGCCGGCCCGCCCGAGTCGCCGCCGGCGTTGTGCGAGCTGCTTTCTTCGCTCGCGTCGATCTGGAGCTCGGTCGGCGAGAAGCGCGCGTCGCGAAGGCGTGCGTGGCCCGCGCGCAAGATTCCCACGGGGTCGTTGGGTGTGGTGTGATCGAAGGTACCGCCGTAGCCCGCGAGCTCGATCTCGTCGGCGTCATGGAAGACGTGGTCGGCGGGCACGAGCTGCGCGGGGTTGAAGCCCGCGGGAAGCCCACCGGTGAAGCGAACCAGGGCGAAGTCGGCCCGATTACGAGGCGGCGGATCCCTGCGCTCCGGGTGCTCGTCGTCGGGATCGTAGCCCGGTGCCAGCTCGTAACCGACGATCGGCCGGCGGCGCGGGTTTTTCTCGGACACGGTATCGGTCTCGAACAGCACCTCGATGTCGTGGCTGTTTCGTACGCAGTGCGCGGCGGTCACGACGAGATCCTCGGCAACGATCGTCGCGGAGCAAAACGCATCGCCACGCCAGCCGAGCGCCACCGTCTGGCGTGCGAGCGGTGAGCCGTCGGCGACCGGCTCGCCACCGACGAGCCCCTCGCCGCGAGCGAAAGCCAAACCGAATGCCAGTGCCAGGAGCATGCTTGTCATGGCTCGGAAGTTTGGCCGGTCGACTTGGGCTTGTCCAGCGCGGTTCGCGAGGCGACTAGGCGATTTTCCTCGAGCGGCGGCTGGGCGTCACGATGTTCTTCGTGTGCGGCGGGTTACGACCCGTTTTCAGCGCCAGGCGGTCTGACGCTTTTTTCGAGAAGCTGCCCATTCCCTTGTCCGTCGACCCTTCGGCCGCGGGTTTTCGTCCGTGTCCGCGCATTCGAGGTATTTCGATCGTCTGCGCCGCGGCCGATGGCCTGCCTTTCTGTGTTTTCTGTCTGCTCATACGTGGGGGCATTGCAAACTTCAGGCGGGGTGGTCTTCTGGCGGCCCGGTGAATGCGTTGGCTCGTGGCCTGCAAAAGATCGGGCCATGACACGAACCGCAATGGGAAAGCGCACGACCAAAAACGCCAGGGGCAAAGGCTCAATGAAAGCGACGCTCGGGCCGCCGGCCAAGGCGGTTCCTGGAAGAAGGGTGACCGGGAAAAAGTCGAAAGGCGAAGCGGAGCCGCCCGTCAGGTCGAGGCGTCAGCGTCGCTGAGTGGGCGTGAGCGGCTCCGGTGGGAGAAGCATCGGCGGAATGGCGAGCTCAAGGTGGCATTCCGCCGCAGTGCTCACGTTCTTGTTGCACGCGCAGAACAACGTCATGAAGTGCACTCCATCGAGTGCATGCGCGCAATCGCTCATCGCGCAGCGCACGGCCGTGGCTTCGTCACGCCCGGCTGCGCGCAGCTGCCCGTAGGCCTCGCATCGGTCGTTGATCTTGCGTTGGCATTCGTCGGGCAATTTGGGCTTCTCGCCGCTGGCCCCGGCTGCCGCCCTCTGCTTCAGGATTCTGGCGACGATCTCCATCGACCCTTTGAGGACTTCGCAGTCCTGCTCGCTCGGCGAACAGGGCGGGCCTGGCGCGTGTTCGATCGCGCGGTCGACAGCGGCGTGGCATTCCTGAGCGTGGTGCTGGCCGGAGTCGGCCGTGGCTAGGCTTGCGAGCGCGAGGAGCGTGATGAGGAGTGGCATCGTCTTAGGTTAGCACTCGATGCGGCTGCCGGATCCGTCATTCTTGACGCGTATTGTCAAATATTCCTGTTTATGATATATCTCCGCCATGAAACCAATCTCAAAGGCATTGAAACTGCTGGTGTTTCTTGCATCCGTTGCCAGTGCGGCCATGACCTGCGCGCCCCCAAGCCCCACGGCAGCCTGCCAGGCTGTCACCCCTTCGACGGTAGCAACCGGTGCGCATCCGCAATCCATCGCCGTTGATGCCGCTGGCAAGCACGCCTACGTGACCAACTACGGCGACAACACGATCTCGCAATACGACATCGACGCGTGCGGAGGGCTTGTTCCCATGACTCCCGCCACGGTACCGGCCGGTGTGAACCCCGCCGGGATCGACGTGGTCGGAAACCCGGGCAAGTTCGCTTACGTCGCGAACTACGGCGACAACACGGTCTCGCAGTTTCTCGTCAGCGCAAGCGGCGCGCTCGTTCCGATGAGCACGCCCACCGTCGCGACCGGTTCGCATCCACTCGGCCTCGCCGCCGCCGGCCGTTTCGTTTACGTGGCGAACACGAGCTCGAACAGCATCTCGCAATACCGGGTGAACAATAGTGGTGGGCTCGTTCCGATGACGCCTGCCACGGTCGCGTCCGGAACGTTTCCGACGACGATCGCGCTGCGGGCCGGCGCCGCCGGCAATAACGCGTACGTCGTCAACGGCTATACCCACACGCTATCGCAATACGCCGTCACTCTCACGGGTGAGCTTACCGCCCTGGCTCCGGCCACTGTCGCGACGTGGCCGATCGGTTATCCGATCGACCTCGCGGTCGACCCTTCAGGCCAATATGTTTACGTCGCCAACAACTGGGCTGGCGGCTCCCAGCTCTCGCAATTCACGGTTGGCGTCGGCGGGGCGCTCGCGCCCATGTCGCCGGCCACCGCGCCGACGATCGCCAACCCGCACAGCATCGCGATCGATCCTTCCGGACAGTTCGTCTACCTCGCTCACTACCCGGGCGTGCATTCGGTCTCGCAGTTCGAGCTCGGCGTGAGCGGCGGGCTCACCGCCATGTCGCCGCCAACCGTTCCCTCCGGAACGGGAGCGCCGCCGCCGCCGGGCTGGGTGGCGAATCCGCACAGCATCACGGTCGACCCTTCGGGCTCGTATACCTACTCGCTGAACCCCGCCGACAATACCGTCTCCCAGTACTACGTCGGCCCGGGTGGCGAGCTGAACGCGATGTGAATCAAATTGGCTTCGTCACGCTGCTGCCTCAGGCGGTCGGCGGCAACGCTTCGGCGAAGATTTCGGGCGGGTTCTCGACGGCGATCTCGAGCCCGTATTCTTTCTCCTTGCGGTACAGCGTCTTGCGGTCGATGCCGAGGATCTGCGCCGCCTGCTCCTTGCTCGTGCCGGTTTTCCTGAGGATGAGCTGGATGTAACGCTTCTCGATCTCGTGGAGCGGAAGAGGCTCGGAAAAATAGGCGTCGAGAAACTGGCCCGAGGACACGGACGACTCGGCCGACGGGATGTCGTCTTCGGTGATCCATTGCCCGGTGCAGAGAATGGCGGCGCGCTCGACGGTGTTTTCGAGCTCGCGTACGTTGCCGGGCCACGGCTGTTCGATGAGCTTCGCGATCGCGCGCGGCATGAAGCCGGCGATCTTCAGCCCGTGGGTGGCGAGGTGTTTTCTGAGGAAGTGCTCGGCGAGCGGCAGGATGTCGTCCTTGCGCTGCCTCAGCGCCGGCAGGGCGACCGGGATCACGCACAGGCGGTAGTACAGGTCTTCGCGAAACAGCCCCTCGCGGATCGCCTTGCGCAGGTCTTTGTGGGTGGCGGCGACGATGCGGATGTCGACGGCGTGATTCTTGTTGCTGCCGACGGGCTTGACCGTGCGCTCTTGAACCACGCGCAGAAGCTTCGCCTGCAGCGAGACCGGCATGTCGCCGATCTCGTCGAGAAAAATGGTTCCGCCTCGGGCCTCGTCGAACAGGCCGCGCTTGTCCTGATGGGCGCCGGTGAACGCGCCCTTCACGTGACCGAACAGCTCGCTCTCGAGCAGCTCCGACGGGATGGCCGAGCAGTTGATGGGGATGAAGGCGCACTTGGCCCTCGGGCTCAGGTTGTGGATGGCCCGCGCGATCACCTCCTTGCCGGTGCCGGTTTCTCCGGTGATCATGACGTTGGCGTGGGTGGGCGCGATCCTCTGCACCAGGTCGAAGATGGGGCGGATCGCATCGCTCTTGCCGACGATGTTCTCGAACTTCCAGGTTCCTTTGACCTCGTTGCGAAGCACTGAGTTTTCGTTTTCGAGCGTTCGCACGCGAAGCGCGTGCTCGAGCGAAAGCTTCAGCTCGTCGAGGTTGAGCGGCTTGAGCACGTAGTCGAAGGCGCCGCTCTTCATCGCCTTGACGGCGTTCTGCAGATGCCCGTGCGCGGTCATCAAGATGATCGGGATCTGCGGCATCGACTTGCGGAAGTCCTCGACGATCTCGACACCGGTCATTCCGAGCAGCGTCACGTCGGAAAGAATGAGATCGAAGTCGGCGGTTTTCTTCGAGAGCTCGGCCAGCGCCTGGATGGTGCTTCCGACGGTCGTGACGCGAAACTCGGGGCGCAGCGAAAGCTTCAGCAGCGACTGCACGTCGAGATCGTCGTCGATGGCCAGGATGTGGTGCTTGGGAGTGTCCATTTCTGTGAGGAGGCTATCACGTATTCGCCCCAGCCAGCCGTTTTGCTCGTTATCGTCGCTCATGGCGCTTGCCTCCCCTTTATTCCCCAGCAATAACGCGTTCGAGAGAGGGACCTTCTTACGTTACCCTCTCTCCTCGCGTCATGCCTTCAGCGAATCAGACAGCCTTGATGACTGGCTTCGGACTTGGCGTGGCGTGCTTCGCGGGTTCGGTGAGCGCGGCCTTGAAGGCCTGGTATTCGCGCTCGGCTCGCTCCTGGGCGTAGCCGTAGGTTTTCTGGATCTTGCCCGAGAGCAGCTCGAGGTTGCCCTTGAAGGCCTCGATCTCGTCGTCGGAGAACTTGCTCCACGTCGCCTTGATCTTGCCTTTGACTTCACTCCAGTTGCCTTGAACGGTATTCTTATTCATGATGTCTCCTGTCGTTGATGTTTTGTTGGTCACGAGCTTCTCTAGAGCAAGCGCCGGGCCAAGGCTGGCTGAGCGTGGAGTCGCGGCTTCAGGCCGGTTTTCGGGGCAAAGATCCCCGGCGCCGTAGCCAAACGCCCCGACGTCAGGCCGTTCTTCGAAAGCCGAGGCCGATTCGAAGCACGTTCGCGACGGCAAGGAAGACGACCGCGCCGCTCGTCGACATGAGGATCGCGCCCAGGAAACCGTACGCTTCGGCTCCAAAGGCCGCGAAGATCGGGGCACCGACGAGTGCGCCGACGGCGCCCACCGCCATGTCACCCAACGTTCCGAAGCCGTGCCCGACGACTATTTTTCCCGCCAGAAAACCCGCGATCAACCCGATGCTCAGAATCGTAAGTAAGTTCATGAATGCTCCATTCGTTTATGTTCTGTTCCGGTTCAAAAACAAGACAGCCAGGCAGAACCAGATGGCGGCGGGATACACCGCCTCAAGGACCAGGTAGCTGAGAGTGAAGGCCGACTTCCGTGTCATATGAACCTCCTGTTCGAGCTGGTTGCCTTTGGAGAAGAGCAATGGCCGTGCCACAGATCACAGGGCCGATGAAAATGCCGGTGACGCCGAAAACCTCGAGCCCGCCCAGCGCGGACACGAAGCCCACGAGCGGATGCAGGTTTGAGCCGCCGCGCAGCACGAGCGGGCGAATCAGGTTGTCGACGGTCGCAATGACGATCGTAGCGGCTCCCAGCATGACGCCGGCGAAGATCCGGCCGCTCAGCAGCTGGTAGGCGCTCATCGAGACGAGCACCGGAAAAGCTCCAACGACCGGGACGAACGACGCGACAAACACGACCACGCCGACGGTGAGCGCCTGCGAGACGCCCAGCAGAAGGCAGGCGCACGTCGCGAGCAGCGCCTGCGACCCGCCCGAGATCATGCTGGCGAGGATCACGCCCCGGCACAGCCCGGAGAACGCCTTGAAGAGGCGCTCGGTCTCGGGCGCCGGGAAAAACGAGTGCTCGCGCACGATCTCCAGAAGCTTGAGGCCGTCGGCGAGGAAGAAGAAAAGGCTGAGAAGAAAAATCACGAAAGCGACGGCCATGTTGGGTACGTGGGCTATGAATCCGCTCAGCACGTCGCCCAGGTGGTTGGCGACGCTCGCGATGAGCTCCTTGAGCTGGTCGGTGACTTGAGTCGCATCGATCGGCAGCAGGCGTGCGGTGCGCTCGAGAAGGGCGTCCAGGCCCGACGACTCGAAGAGCTTGTCGAGAGCCTGGTCGGACGAGCCGGGGCCGACCGACGTCGGGTTGAGCTGCTTGATCTGGCGCAGCTCGGTCAGGCCCGAGCGCACGCCAGCGACGGTGAGCGCGCCCAACGGCAGGAAGATGAGCAGGGTGACGGCCAGGGTGAAGAGCCCCGCCGCAAGCGAGCTCGGAAAGCGGCCGCGCTCGATCCGTTTCATCCACGGATAGAACAGGACCGCGAAGATCGCTCCCATTCCGACGGCGGCAAGGAAGGGCGAAAGTATGTACGCGGCCGTCAAGGCGACCGCTCCGATGAATATTTTCCCGGGCATGCGTTGGCTTACGTCTGCAAGTTTCATGTGCAGGCGCGTGAGGGGCGCATGGACGACATGCTGGGGCAGATGTCCCCAGGCCTTGCGTCGATCTGCCCCGCGCGCGCGGCACTGGAGCGCGTTGAGGCCTGGCGCGGATGTTGCTCTATCTGGTCGCATGAACAAAACAACACGTCAGGCTTACGTCGACCGGATCAAGGCCCAGCTCAACTACGTCTCCGCCGAGCTGAGGATCAGGTACGGAAGGCAGATCGAGGTTCTCGCGACTCTTCTCAACCCTCGGCTCAAGAAAGCCGTGGTCAAAACCAGGTAGAACTCAATATCATACTAATTTAGTATTGAATTAAATCCGTGGGCGGGATAGCCCTCCGCCATGAGATTGAGCCTCGTTGCCGCCTTACTGCTTCTGGCGACTCCCGCGGCGCGAGCCGCCGAGGCGTCGTGCTCGTTTCTCGTTTCGGTTTCGGATGCCGAGGGCTTCGGAAACCTCACTCCTTACTGGGCCCAGGAAGCCGTCGGCGGCGATCTGGCCGCGGCGTTCGTGGCCGCCTCCCAACAGGCTTCGAGCGTCGACGTCGGCGTGATCGACGGCGGCGTGACGCTCGGCTCGCTTCCCGAAGAACGTCTTGGCCCCACGCTCAAGGCCTGCCTTCGCGATCAGGCGCTCTGCGAGCTCTTGCCCGACCAGCACGGCACGGCGGTTTCGAGTATCATCGTCGGCCAGAGCCCCGTCGGCATCGCCTCGCGCGCGATCCTCGCGCAGGCGGCTTCGGCGCTGAACCCCCGGGAGAAACCTGGCGAGAGCTGGGCCTTCGAGGGGGCCTTGAAACGTTTTCTCGCGACGGCCCCGCTCCCGCCGATCGTGAACATGTCGATGTACGCGTCCGACTCGCTTTACAACGGAGCGTTCAAGAGCCTCACCGAGTCGCTCTCCGGAAAAACGATCGTGGTCCGAAGCGCCGGAAACTTCTTTCCGAAGATGCCCTACCGTTTCACCGTGCAGCCGCCGGGGCTCGTCGTCGGAAGCGTGGCGCCCAACGGGCTTCTGAGCGACATGTCGCAGGAGGCGCCGTTCGTCACGGTCACCGCTCCGAGCAACTACGAGATCCGCTCGTACCGGCCCACGAGCACGTTCGGCGGCCGCGAGCTCTTCGCTTTTCGTGGCACGAGCGGCGCCGCGCCGGTCGTGACCGCGAGCCTCGCCAACGTCCTGAGCTTTCTGCCCGAGCTTACGCTCGAGCAGGCCAAGCGCCTCATCGAGCGCACGTCGCTCAAAACGATCGGCTACGCCTCGAACCCGGGAATGAACGGCGCGGGCGTCGTCAACGCCTACAAGCTCGCGCGAGTGGCCGAGCGCCTGCGCGCGCGGGGCTTCGACGCGCGTCGCGAGAGCATGCTCACCGACGACGCCACCTATGCGTTCACCGACGAGGTCGCGAGCCTTCGCGCCGAGGCGGCGGCGCTGGGCGCGGGCTGCGACGCCGACCGGCGCCGGCTGGCGCTGCTGCGGGCCGCGCTCTTTCTCGCGCCGAACGAGGAGGGCGTGCGCCACGACGTGGGCTTGATCTATCGCTCGCTTGGCTTCGACGCGCAGGCCGACTTCTTCGACGCGAGCTCGATCGCAAGCGTGCTCGCCGACATGAAGACCGACTACGACCGCGTGCTGCTGGCCATCCGGGCGCGCGTCGCCCTCGACGGCGCCCTGGTCGGCGACTTCGCGAAAATACGCCGCCCGGGCGAGCGCGCCGAGCTCGTCGTGCTCGCCGGCAAAGCCCTGGGACGCGCTTCGGCTCCCCTCGTCGACGTCGCGCTCGTCGACACGAGCCCGCTGGTGAGGATCAAGGCCCTCATCTTCCTCGACGACGCCCACGACGCTCGTGAATGCCACGAGCTCGCCGCGCGAACGCTCCGGAGCGAGCGCGACGACGACGTGCGCGCGGCCGCGAGCGACGCTCTCGAGCGCTGCGCCTCCGAACGTTGAAATTTCGGCTCTGATTTCCGGCGGAGCCGCTGGAAATCCAGCACCCGAAATCGTGATATAATGTGAGCGCGGGGGAATCATGCTCTGGCTGATGTTGCTCTTGCCGACGGCGGCGGACGCGCGCGATGGCGCCGGGGGCCCGTACGTCCGGCCGCCCAGCCTTGAAGAGCTCCGTCTCGATCGGAGCGAGAGCACGGACGCGTTCGGCCGCGACGTCGTCATCCTGCGCGACAAAGAGACCCGCACGAGCACCGGAGCATGCGCGCACCGTCTGGCGCGCGAGCCCGTCGATTCAGGGATTCATCGAGAGCGAGACGACCCGCTGGGAAAACGGAAAGCCGGTCACGACCACGACGCTGCTGCCGCAGGCCGACGCCGACCGGTGCGAACAGCCGAATCTCGGGCTGGTGGCGGTGAGCACCATGGGCGCATTCGTCGGCGGCCTGAGGAAGGCCGCTCCGGACTTCGGTGACGAGTTCGAAGGCTTCGTTCCGCTCGGTGGCAGCTTCAGCGCCTCTCCGAAGTGCGCTCCCCACCAGCAGCTCGGCGAGGAGATCCAGGCGGCGCTGCAGACGGGATACTCGTGCCTGCAGTCGCTGGGCCAGAGCAATCCCCGCTGGCGGAAGGAGGCGACGCGCCTGCGCGCCGTTCTCGACAAGCATGCCAAGCCCGTGCGCCTCTACTGCGGAAAGGGGGGCGAGCCGACGGCCCGCGTCCTGGGCAAGGGACGTTTGTCCGTCTCGGCCGGCGAGGTCGCCAGGGCGATCACGCCCGACGCGAGCAGGGACGCCCCTGGCGTGCAGTTCAACTCGGAGGCCATGAAGGAGCGCTCGCCGCGGGAGCGCCAGGGTGCGATCTTCCACGAGCTGCTACATCTGATCGGCTTCAAGCACGGCGAGGGCGACATCGACCTGCCGTATCTGGCGAACTACTGCTGTTTCGCCCGCGCCCCCGACGGGAAGTTCGACTCCGCCGACCCCGCCGCGCTCAAGAACGACTCGTGCGCGCTTCTCAAGAACAAGAACCTCAAGGCCGACAGCAACGAATACATCGACGGCTTCATGAAGGTGATGGCCCGCACCAGCAAGGAAGACTTCGGCTACTGGGCGGCCATCGAGGCGGCCGCTCGCAATCACCGCCTGGGCGCGCCGGTCGACGGCATGGCTCTGGCGCACGCGGCGTTCACCTATCGCGCCTCGGACGAGGGCTTCCTCGAGGCCTCGAAGACGCTCGAGGCGATCTATCTCAACGCCGCCAAGCGAAACGTCTCCGGCTCGAACCTCGACCTCATCGAGAAGAACTACCAGGAGCACGTGGTCGACGGGATGCCGGAGGCCAAGCTCAAGCTCGTCGACACTTTGGGCGCGCTCCTGAGCGCCGACCTGAACAAGGACGGCGGCGCGTTCGCCAAGGCCTACGCCGACCTCAACGCGATGTCCCCGGCCGTCTGCTCTTCGTTGAGCGCGGACGACGGCACGTTGATTCGAATCTCGTTCGCCGGCGCCGCGTTTCGCGGTACCGGGCGCCACGAGTTCAACTCACCGCCGCTCGACGACTTCTGCCGGCTTTCCCAGAAAAAGTGACCGATCGTTCAACCGACGTCTCTCGAGCCGCCGTCTTTGACCTCGGCCACCGAATTCGAGCGCCGGCGAAAGTGATTCCACGAAACCGCCGGCCAGACCTCGGTCGTCACATGCCCGAAGCTTCGAATGAGCAACGCCACGCGGGCGGCGTAGTCGTTGTCGGGCGCCTCGAAGATGTCGAGGTAGTCGTACGGGCCGAGCACCGAATAGTTGGCCGTCCAGGTCAGCTCGGGGCATTCGGCCTTCAGCCGCTCGGAGATGCGCGAGTTGAGGTCGTCGTAGGTCGACGGATCGGTGATGACGCTGCTCGAAACGCGGGTAAGCATGATGTAAGTCGCCATTATTGGGGCCTCGCTACGCCTACTCAGAGATTGCAAAGTCCAAGCCCTCGCCGGCGGTCTTTCGGCAGCTGCCGGGCTCGCGGCGAAGAGCTGCCGGGAACCCGGCGGAGAAGCCCGAAAAGCCCTTGATTTGCGCCTTTTTTCTACTGGCATGCGGGCTGCAATAGTAGCTCCGCAAAGGGAGGCGCTATGAACGCCATGAAAAGGAAGTACGGCTTAGCGATGATAGGATTTTGGTGCGCGATCGGATTCGCGGGAGGCGCGCCGGCTTACGGCGCCACGACGTCGCTTCGAACCGTCGAAGGGGTGGTCAAGTTCTCTCGGCCCATCTCTCACGCCACGATCCGGCTCTTGGACGCGTCCGGGCGGATTCTCGTCGAGCAAACCGGCGCGACGAACGAGGACGGTTATTTCTCGCTCTCGGTTCCCGGTAGAGTTCCCGCCGTGCAGGTGCAGGCGACGGGGGGCGCGAGCGGAGCCGAGCCGTTCGAAGGCACGCTTTATGGGACGCTGGAGTCGGAATCCGGCAATCCCGAAAAGACGTTCATCCATCTGAACGTGGGCACGACGCTGACGGCGCTTTACCGAAAGCACGAGCCGAAGGCGAGCCTCGAGCAGGCCGAAGCGCGCGTGCATCGTTTCCTCGAGCTTCCGGAGCTCATCAGCGTGGAAACGGGCATCGAAAACCCGTATCTCACGGGCTTCAGCGCCGAAACGCTGGGCTTGGAGGCCGCTGAGGCGGGTGGAAGCCTTGATGCCTACTTCGACCGCCTGTCCGGCGAGATGAGCAGGGACGCGGACGCGACCACCCGCTTTCCGGCTGCCTTGAGCCACAAGCTGCACGTCGGTCCCGCGATGTGGATCGGAGAAAAGCTCCTGTCCGGTATCGTCGGCAACGTCGGATCGCAGATGTTCGACAAGCTGATGAAGGGGATCGGGTTTCCGAGCACGGAGGACAAGATCTACGGCATGATGACTCAGGTCATCGCGCAGCTCGCCGAGATCAAGTCGCGGCTCGGCGACATCGAGATCGCCATCAAAAAGGTCGATTACAACATCCGCTCGTCGGCGCTGAGGAAGGTCTACGGCGAATACGCGAACGTCGTCGACAAGCTGGGCGAGCTCGGCGTGAAGGCGAAGGCCAACACGGGTCCGGACGGGAAGGCGAAAGATCCCGTCAAGACCAAGGAGATCGCCGAGGCCGCCAGCAAGTACATGAAGCAGCTCACCGACAAGGACATGGACCTCATCACGCACGTGCACGCCGAGCTGACCACGGCGGGCGACAACGACCCGCTCCAGCAAGTCTTTGCCGAGGTGAAATGGGGCCAGGCGCCGGTGATCAACGCCCAGTACTTCAAGGACACGAAAGACCAGGTCGATCAGTATCGCGCCTACCAGGCGATCGTGACGGCGCTGCTCGTGGATGCGCTGCGAGCCCACAATCCGACCGACGCCGACGTGGTTCTGCAGACCGCGCTCAAGAAGATCGAGAGCGAGAAGCCGATCTACCCGACGCACAAGCTCTTCGCCTCGAGCCACCTGGCTTCGATCAAGGAAGGCAAGCAGTTCTACGCCAAGAGCACGAACCTGATCTGGGACACCAAGTACATGCACTTCGACCGCTGCGCCGACCTCAACCAGAACAGGGCCAACCCGGGCGACGGCTTCCGCTCCCCGCACTACGACGAGATCACCAACATGATGGTGGACCAGAAGATCAACGGCGAGATCTTCGGCTCGGCGATGAAGAAGATCGGCTTCTCGGCGGCCGACGCCGACGCGATCAAGATAATCACGTTCGGCTGCCAGACGAAGGGATCCGGGAAGCGCAAAACGACCTACTTCAACTGGTTCGGAAATGACCAGAAAGGGCCGTGGAGCCAGTATTACGACCCGAACTCGCAGTTCAGCAAGGTTCGCGCCCAGAAGGGTATGGGCAACGGCATCTGGTCGTTGAAGGTCAAGACCCTGAAATGAGCGGTTCTGAAACGCGGGATTTGCTAGAGTCAACTTATGAAAGCCCGGCCATTTCGAATTCGCGACTGGTCCTTGCGGGACCTGGTCGCGATTTCGAGAATCAACGAAACTGAAATCCCGCACGTGTCTTCGATCACTGTCGCGGAGCTGAAGGTCCTCGCGGAGCAAAGCTTCTACTTTCGCCTGCTCGAGTCGGAGTCTGGCGATATCGCCGGCTTCGTCTTGGCTCTGGACGAGACCGCCACTTACTCGAGCCTCAACTTCCAGTGGTTCAAGTCCAGATATCCTCGGTTCATCTATATCGACAGGGTCGTCGTTTCCGCTTCCTACCAAGGGTTGGGAATCGGAAGACTCCTCTATGAGGATCTGGAGGAAGTCGCAAAACGGTCCTCTTCTCCTTTGGCTTGCGAAGTGAACACTCGGCCTCCCAATCCCGGGTCGTTGCGTTTCCATCAGCGATTCGGTTTCCGCGAAGTCGGCGTGCAGAACACGGAAGGCGGAAAAAAGACCGTGGCGTTGCTGCTGAGGGAGCGATAGGGGAGCAGGGGGCGCATCTTGACTAAGCGCCTCATCGTCGCTAAGCATTGCCAGCCTTGAAGGAAATCAGAAAGTCTCCCATCGCCGGCCGCGGGGTATTCGCCACTCAGCCGATCAAGAGAGGCCGGAGAGTCCACGTCATGCGCGGCGAACCCATGACGACGCGACAGATGTTTCGGGCCGTCGACGGGGGGCGTGAGAACAGCGCCGACCCCTTGCTGATCGGCGCCGATCGATATCTCGATCTGGACGAGCTTTCGCGGACCTTCAATCATTCCTGCAACCCGAACGCGTTCATCCGCGGCAAGGTCACGCTCGTCGCGCTCCGGAATATTCGAGTTGGCGAGGAAATCACCTATGACTACTCCACGACGATGGCCGATGGTGCCCTCATCGAGTCGCTCGGACATCCCGTATGGAGTTGCCGATGCAAATGCGGCGCCCGCAACTGCGTGGGCCGCATCGACCAGTTTCAGCGCCTGCCCGCACGGCGGCTCGCCTTCTATGTCCGGAACCGCTACGCGCCCGACTTCGTCCTGAGGAAATTCTCCGGAATAAGAACCTTGAAGAGTCGGTAGCCCGAAAAACTTTCGCTCAGACCCGGGACCTCCCGGTGTTGCCATCGCGGTCGGCAAACTGCTGGGGGCGGCCGTTCATGCGCCGTGCCTAGGGTGCGTCTTTGGTCACGCGAAATTGGAGCTGCGGAATATCGAGCACTGTTCTTGTTTCTAGGCAGATGTCTGTCTTATATAGGAGTAATGGCGAACGCGGATCCCTGGTACAAAGCGAGTTTCAAGCTCGAGGCTCTCGGCAAACACCTGGAGCTTCAGGTGCCCCACGACGTTTTCTCGACGATGCGAATCGACGAAGGCACGCAGCTGCTGCTCTCGAACCTGCCCGCAGGCGAGCCCGAGACCATTCTCGACATGGGCTGCGGCTACGGCGCGCTCGGGCTGCCGCTCGCGGCGCGCCACCCCGGCGCCCGCGTGCGGCTGGTCGATCGCGATCTGCTCGCGGTGGCGTGGGCGACGAAAAACGCCGAGGCCAACGGCTTGACCGCGAACGTGCGCGCCTCAGGCAGCCTGGGCTATCGCGATCTCCACGATTCGGATGCCGCGAGCGCGGCGTTCGACTGGATCCTGTGCAACGTTCCGGCGCGCATCGGCCGCCCGTTCATCGAGCAGCTTGTGAAGGCCGGCCGCGCCCGGCTGACCGCGCGCGGCGAGCTGCGCGTGGTGGTGATTCGCGATCTCGTGCCCGTGCTCGAGGAGCTGGCGAAAGAGCACGGCTGGGCGCTCGTCGAAAGCGCCCGCGGGCCCCGGCACAGCGTGTTCGCCTTGGCGGCGCCCCGCGAGCCGGTCGCGCTCGTGCCCGAGCCGAACGACCTCTATCTGCGCGATACCGTCTCGCTCGGCGGCCTGAAGCTCGAGCGCCCTTTCGACATCGGCGGCGACGATCCCAAACGCCTCACCCACGGGCTGCCGTTGCTGCTCGATGCGTTGCCGCGCAAGGCGCCTCGCACGGTGCTTTGCTTTCGCTCAGGGTATGGGCCGCTGCCGCTGGTTTGCCGCGCGCGCTACGGCGACTCGCAGGTCACCGCCGTCGACCGCGACCTGCTCGGCACGACGTATACGAGAAGAAACGCCGAACGCCTGGGGCTCGGCGGGCCGCGGCTCGAGGTGCTCGAGAGCGCGCATTTTCCTGACGCGTTCGCCGACGGGCGCAAGTTCGATTTCATCACCGGCGAGCTTTCGCCGTCGGCCGGAGCCGCGGTGGCCGAGGCCGAGCTCACGTTTCTGGTGCGCGCGCTCGCTCCGGGCGGCGAGGGGCTCGTGCTCTCGCTGAAGAAGCTCGAGTCTTCGTGGATCCGCCCCATCGCCGAGCGCCGGGACCTGGCGATCTTTCCGGTGATCTCGCGCGACGACTACGTGCTGCTCGCCGTGACGGCGAAGAGCCTGAAATCGATGCCTCGCTAGCGCTTCGGCGGGGGTCAGTCACGCCCGGTCGGAGACCGCTTGGGCTGCTGCTTGTCGCGGATGGCCTTGAGGCTGTCGACGATCTTGGTGAAGTTGCCGCCCAGGTTCTGTCTTTCGACCGACTCCAGGAACGCCTCGAAGCTGGCCTTCTCGCGGTGGTCGAAGACGTAGTCGACGAAGTCGTGGGCGAGGATGAAGACGCAGGCGAGCGGCGAGATGTAGCTGGCCGTGCTTCCGCGAGGAAACCCCGTGCCGTCGGGGCGCTCGTGGTGCTGCGTGATGATCGTGTCGACGTCGGGGGGCACCTCCGAGAACTTTCGCACGACGTCGGCCGCCGCGATCGGGTGGTTGCGGAAGCGATTGATCTCTTCGGGGGTGGCGCTCAGGCACAGGTCGGCGAGCTGCTCGAGAGTGTGGATGCGCGCGAGCTTCTGGCTCGTCATGGTGATGTCGTGGAAGAAGGCCGCGTGGGT
>JACQAX010000418.1 GCA_016194795.1 Deltaproteobacteria bacterium
GCTCGCGTTTCGGGATCTTGAGCGCCTTCTGCAGATAGTAGAGCGCAAGCTTCGGCCAGACCTCGACGAGCTCGGTATCGCCCACGTGGCGCTTGAGATAAGCCATGCGGGCGGCCTGAGGCGCGAGGTTGGCGCCCATCGTCTCGTCCTGGAAAAGATTCGGCTCGTCATGGCGGTAGCGGAAATAGAGATCGACCGGGCGCTGGCTGTAGGAGGTGAAGTGCTTGAGGCGCGAGTTCTCCTTCTTCGCCTTTTGGTACTGCGCGCGCATCCAGCGCACCTCGGGCTTCTTGCACTTCTCGTAGCCCTGGCAGCTCGACTCGCACCCGAGCAAGCACGGCGGCAAGGTCAGAGGGGCATCGACGCCCATCATTCTCACTCCGTCCCCACCCGCCCCCATGTCGGACGACAGCTCGGAAACCAGCTCGATCAGAACCTGGTCGGCGGTCTGCTCGCCCTGAGCGGAGACCGACTCGAAGATGTCGACGACGAAAGCCTTGTCCTGCTTGCGGTAATAGTCGATGGCCGTAAGGCAGGTTCGGTCGGACTTGGCGCCGCCGACGCTCAGGCCGAGATAGCGCCGGACCGGGTTGCCGTCGGCGCCGTGTGATTCGCGTTCATTCGTGATCCGCTCACCACACCTTGTCATCCCGGTTCACCCGCCGCTGAGGGTGCAGCCCTCTTCGGCCACCTTGAAATCGATCACATGAACGCCTTCGGAACGAAGCGCGGCGCTGACCGGCCATTTCTTGTCTTCCGGCGCGACGATGATGAAGCAGCCGCCGCCTCCCGCGCCGCAGACCTTCGCCGTGCGCGCGCCGTGGGCTTTGGCCTTTTCGATGACCTGGAGCATGTAGGGCGTCGCGATCGTGGGCGCGAGCTTCTGGCGCGCCTGCCACTCCTGCTCGATGCCGTCGACCAGCGCCTCGAACGACTGGCGTTCCAGCGCCTCCTCGACCCGATAGGTGGCCTTCACGATGTCTTTGAACGCCGCGCGAATCGTCGGGTCGTTGTCGATGAAACCCTTGTAGACGGCCCAGTTGTTGATGCCCGAGTTGCGGGACTGGCCGGTGTAGACGAGAATCACGTGCTTTTCGATAAACTCCGACTGCTTGTGGAAGACCTTGCGATGCATCCGCCCGGCTTCCATGCGAATCGCCTGCGCGCCGCCGAAAAGCGCCGACCAGTAATCCTGCACGCCGGCCGGGACGTCGATGACCGTGGTCTCGAGGTCGCGCGCGACGGCGATCAGCTCCTCGTCGGAGTAGTTGGCGAGCGTCAGCCTGCGCAGCGCCGAGCAGAGAGCGATGTTGAGCGCGCTCGAGCCGCCGAGGCCGGCTCCAGCCGGAGACGCGCAGGTGGTGGACACTTGAAGAGGCGCCGATCTGCGCCAGAAGCCGAAGAAGTGGCGGGTGACCTTCGCGTGCAGCCAGAGCGCGGGTGGCAGCGCGGTCGCCTTGTAGCCGCCCTCGAACGACTCGAGCAGCTCGCCGTAGGAGCGGAACTTGTGGCCGATGGCGCGGTCCTCGCTGCGGAACTCGATGGCCGGCGTGTCGCCGATCTTGCTCTCGGAGCCGATCTCGAGCGTGACCTCGGCGTACTGGTCGATGGCGCAGTTGATGGTCGCGGTGTTTTCGAAGAAAAGGTAGAGCGGCCAGAGATCGAGCGTGCCGCCCGCGAGATCGATGCGGGCCGGCGCCTTCGCCTTAATGGTGCTCATTCTCGACGACTCCGATGTACGGAAGCTGGCGGAACTTGCCGGCGTGGTCGAGACCGTAGCCGACGACGAACTCGTTGCCGAGCTTGAAGCCGACGTAATCGATCTCGATGTCGCATTTGAGCGACTCGGGCTTCACGAGCAGCGAGCAAACTTTAAGACTGGCCGGCTTGCGCTGCTTGAGGTTGTTGACGAGGTACTGCATCGTAAGGCCGGTGTCGACGATGTCCTCGACGATGACGACGTGCTTGCCGTTGAGCGGCTCGGTCATGTCGAGGGTGAGCTTCACCTCGCCGGACGACGTCGTCTTGTTGCCGTAGCTCGAGACACCCATGAACTCGCAGGCCATCGGCAGGTCGATCTCGCGGATGAGATCGGCGAAGAAGATGAACGAGCCCTTCAGCACGCAGATGACGGTGAGCTCCTTGCCGCGATGGTCGAACATGATCTCGGTCGCCATGTCCTGGATGCGCTGCTTGATCTTGAGCTCGGGAATCAGGACTTTCGGAACGGCCAGGGAAGTCGACGCCATAAATAAAACCTCACACGAACGAGTTGTTCAGGATCTCACCGAACCCGCCACCGCCGGGCACGATGTACTGCTTGTCATTCAAGCCCCGCTCCCGATCCCAGTGCGTGCCGGGAACGGTCTTGAAGACGTCCGCGGGCGAAAGACCGCGATCGAGACGAACCGCATAAATCACGAGGTCGGGGTGCGCCTTCGTGACTTTGCTCAGATATTCTGGCGTGACGATCAGGTGGACCGCAATGTATTTCTTCGCCGGTCCCTCGATCGTTTTCTTGTAGATGTCCACGGCTGAGACGAGGGTGCCGCCGGTCGCTCCCATTGGGTCGGGAAAGAGCACGATGGCGTCTTTTACGGTGCCCCCGATCTTGTGGCCCGACACGTTCGCGCCGATCACCTGCTCGGCCGCGTCGGTCGCCCGGTTGATCGAGATGTGGTCCTGGCGGACGTTCTTGGCATTGAGGATGTAGTTGAGCGCGTTATACGAGATATGCGACGGAAAGGTGCCGGCGCGCGCGAGGTTGACGCTCACGGCGAACTGGCTCTGATCGATGAGCTCGCCTTCGAAGACGCCTTCATTCGGGTGGTAAGCGGCCATGCGCGTCGGCTGGCGCGTCGCTTTGCGCGGAAACTCGTTGTTCACGATGATGTTGATGAGGTTGGAGTAGAGCGCGTCGACGAGCTGGTTGATGATCGGCTGGTACGTGTTCGGGCTGCAGAGCTGCGCCAGGTGCGAGAGTAGGAACGGGTTCTGGAGGATGTGGACGTTCTTCCCGTAACGGTGCTCGATCTCGGAAAGCCTGTAATTCACCGAGCCGTACGCGGTTTCCACTTCTACTTCTCCTTCGAGGTATTTTCGTCGAAATTCAGGACGCCCTGCGGGGCCTCGTTCTCGTCGTGGCAGAAGCGGCAGCGCGCCTCGTACATGTCCTTGCTGCCGACGGCGATGCGCTCGCCGCTCGCGATCAGGCGCTGGGTGCGGCTCGCCGGCCCGCCGCACGACATGCAGATCGCGCTGAGCTTGGTGACGTACTCGGCGACGGCGAGCAGTCTGGGCATCGGCTCGAAGGGCTGGCCGCGGAAGTCCTGGTCGAGACCCGCGACGACCACGCGAATGCCGCGATTGGCGAGCTTCTGACAGATCTCGACGATCGAGTCGTCGAAGAACTGCGCCTCGTCGACGCCCACCACGCGGGTGTTGTCGTCGACGCGCTCGAGGATCTGCCACGGTTTTTCGACGGGAATGGAAAGAATGCGCGACGAGTCATGACTCATCACGTGGTCTTTGGAGTAGCGGTCGTCGATGACCGGCTTGAAGCACTGGACCTTGAGCTTGCCGATCTGCGCGCGCTTAAGCCGGCGGATCAGCTCCTCGGTCTTACCGCTGAACATGCTTCCACATACGACCTCGATCCATCCCGCATGGCGCGGGATCACACCCATCATCAGAGCAACCCCCGTTTCGAGGCCCGTAACCTATCTGGCCGAGGCGTTCCGAAGCAATAAAAATTCGAGCTTCTGACAGAGGTGGCTGATGATCGTGGCATTGTGCGAACCGCCACGACATCCCGTGAAGACATGCTGCTTCGTCCCAACTCTCACTCTGAGGTTGAAGGGCTCGAGGCAGCCTTCGACACGCCCGGATCCGAGGTCTTTCTCGTCGAGTTGACGGAGCATTTCGATCAGGGACTTGTACTCGACCTCGGTGAGGTTTCCGGTCATGAGCTGCTTGTGGGTCGAGTGGCCAGAGCCCTCGGCCTTCGAGCGAACCGAGCGCGCCGAGATCGTGCGAAGCGCCCCCTTATGCCTCTCCTCCGGAAAAGTGACGCTGAACTCGGAGTCGGCGAGTAGCGCGGCGTTGTCGGAAAGAAACGCCGGGCCCGCCGTCGCAAGCGCCAGCGCGAAAAAGGCGAATAGCGTCATCGCTTCACGTCCCTGTCTTTCACGGCCTGCGCGGCGGCGCCGGTCGGCCAGAAGCAATACGACGGAACCCCGGGCAGCGCGGGCCCCGTCATGTCACGGCACCCGAGGAGCTTTCGAATCTGCGGGTGCTGCGCGAAGATCCGGTTCACGCGAAACGCGACGTTCGGGTGGCTCGACGCCAGGCCGGCGTCGACGTCGCCCTGGTCGTCGTCCTCTTCGCGGCAGAGATCGCGAACCGTATTGTAGACCGCCGAGCGGACCTGGCTCGGGGTGAAGGCCTTGGCCGACTCGGTCAGGATTTCGGCGACGACGTGGGTGGCGACCCAGTCGGCGAACACCTCGGCGAGCTTGCCGCGCGCCGAGCACTCGCTGGCCAGCGTATCGGCCGGCGAGCCGAAGCACTCGGCAAGGCTGCGGTACGACAGGATGTCGATCTTGTCGGAGCGCAGCTCGCACGGGTCGATCGCGTGCGCGAGCTCGTGGGTGAGCGTGAAGGCGAGGTTGAACTGGCTGCGCACGGTGAAGAGCAGCGCTCCACCCATGCGGATACGCACGTTGCCGTCGACGGTGCGCTCGTAGAAAACGTCGTTTCGCGTATAGAGATCGGGCTCGTCGGCGTACACGGCCGCCGGCGGCGGCAGCTCGAGCACGACCCGCTCGATTCGCTTGCGGAGCGTGTCTTTATCCATCTCGCTCAGCGCCTGGAACGGCTGCGAGTCGATGAACTTGAGGATGTGCTCCTTGGCCTTGACGAAAAGATCGCGGATGCGCCTGGTGCGCTCGGGCGTGTAGATCTTCTTGACGAGCAGCTCGTCGATCTTCTCGGGCGAGAGCCGGCGATTGGTGCGGATGATGTTCTCGTAGATGCGGAGCACTTCGACCTCGCCCTCCGAGTCGCGCCGCACGTCGCCGGTCGGGTCGTCGGCCTTCACGAGCGTGCAGACGTAGCTGTGGAGGTCGACGCACGGGCTGACGCGAATGCGGTTCTCGAGCTCGTGCGGCGCGAGCGCGGCGAGCGGCGCGCGCGGGGCCGTCGACACGACGACCGGCAGCGGCACCGAGCGGGGCCGGAAAAAGGTCCATTCGAGCATCAGGACGGCCACGGCGCCGAAGAGCGCCGCCGCAAGCGGGATGAGAATCCGGCGCCGGACGCGGGCGCTGCTTAGGAAGCGGAACATCCGCTATTAGAATACCAGCCGCAGAACGTTGAAGGCCAGGAAAAGGAAAAAGAAA
>JACQAX010000419.1 GCA_016194795.1 Deltaproteobacteria bacterium
ATGGCACGCTGTTCACGCCGCCGGGGTCGCCGTATGAGCTGGCCTGCAGCGCGTTCGTGCGCTTCAAGCCGGGCAAGGACGTCTGGGATCCGATTCCGCCGTACAGCATCTTCGATCAAACCCCGGCTTCGATCGACCCGGGCTGCCGCAGTCGCGCCGTCGCGCTCAGGGCGCAGGGAGACGCGTTGGCGAAAGCGGCCGCCGACCAGAAGGCGGCCGACGACAAGCAGGCCGCCGACGACCTCAACGCGATGTTCGCGCCGATGCCGCCGGACCCGCCGCCGAAGAAGAAGTGAGCGTCACTTGTCGATCGGGTTCGCGAGATTGTAGAGCGCGGCGCCGGCCGAGTAGTCTTTTCCGGGGATGCGGTCGGAGTCGGGCGGGAACTTGTCGCGCTTGTCCTTGTAGTAGTCGTCGCGACGATCGCCCTCGGAGGCGCGGTTATAGGTGACGTAGAACGCGCGCCGCGGTTTTTGCGTGCGGTTCGGGCCCGAGCGGTGCGGGATGTACGAGTCGAAGAGCAGCACGTCGCCGGGCTCGGTGGTGACCGGCTCCCAGCGCAGCTCGCCGACGACCTTGGCCGAAAGCGAGCCGTCCTTCTCCTGCGCCATCGTGCCCTCTTTATGACGGCCGCGCACGACCTCGAGGCAGCCGTTGTCGATCGTAGTCGGGTCGACGGAGATCATGAGGGTGATGTGGTACTTCTGGTTGAAGGTGGTGAAGGCGGGGGCATCTTGATGAGGCGCGAAACCTTTTCCGCCGGGGAGCTTGAAGTTGATCTTCTCCTTGAAGAGCAGCGCGCGCTCGCCCATGAGCTCGCCCACGAGGTCGAGGGTTTCTTTTCCGCGGATGAGCTCGGCCAGGCCCGCGTGGTGCGGAATGAAATCCTCCACGCGGCAGAGCAGGCGATTGCCGGCCGCATCCTTCTCGAAATACTTCATCCATTTGCCCGGGGTCTCGGGCAGCCCTTCGAGCAGCTCGACCCAGCTCTTGAGCTCGGCGCGGCGGGACTCGGCGTAATGGCCCTTGAGGTGGACGAAACCGTTCTCGTCCCAGAACTTCAGCTGCTCGGGCGTGAGGATTTTTTTGGTCATGCGATGCTCCTGAGTGGGACGGATAAAAGACAGCCGAACTCCTTCACGAAGTCGACGCTCACGCACGCGTGCACGGCGCCCTGCCTGTCGTCGAAGACGGTCTCGTCTCGCAAGGGATAAACGGGCTGGTGCCAGACGCCCGCGTTGACGTGGATGCCGAAGTCGCCGGGGCAGTAGAACGCGACGAAATCCTCGGGGCGCACGTCGTCGCCGGGCAGCGCGAGCAGCGCGACGAAGGGCGCGCCGTCGCGCGGAAAGAAAATCTGTCCGCCGTCGGGATGGTAGTTCGCCTCGAAGGTGAGCACGCGGTCGCGCGGGGCGGTGGCGCGCTCTTCCGAAGCGTGCTCGGGCCGACGCGTCCAGCCGGTGACGTAGAAGCCGCCGACGGCGTGGTTGTCGGCGTAAATCACGTCGCCCTTCCAGCGCATCCGGAACTCGCCCGCCGTGGTGCCGCCGCCGACGCCCGTGCCGGGATCGAGCTTGCGGCGCCCTCGCGACGGCCAGGGAACGATATCGACCTTCGCTTCGTCGAACGAGGTGACGATGCGGCCGTAGCCCTCGAAGGTCGCGGGCGTGACCGCCTTGAGCGGCACCTCCACGATGCGCAGCCCTTCGGTGCTCGCGAACCGGTCGTTTTGGGAGAGAGTCATCGGCGGCCTCCGTGCTCGAGATGGCGGAGCGCGAGCGGCGCGTAGAACGCGAGCGGCTCGACGTCGAGGTCGGTGCGCTTGGCGGCCTCGTCGAACTTGCGCACCTGCACCTTTTCCTTGAACAGCGGGTCGCGTTCGAACTCGGCGGCCTCGCGCCCGGTCATGGCCCCGCCCTGGAACTCGAGCGTGCGGCGGCTCGCCTCCGAAAGGCGCGCTCCGTAACTCTCATTCTTGTAAGTCAGGTAGCGCTTCCCTTGGACGTGCCCGCGCACCAGCTCGGCGACCGTCGGGGAGAAGCCCCGTTCCAAAACATAGCGCGCGCCGATCTCCTCGTGCGCGACGACGCCCAGACCGTCCATCTGCGGCGCCTCGGCGGGCGCGACGAGATGACCGATGTCGTGCAGCAACGCGCCGAGCACCACCTCGTCGGAGGCGGCGGCCTTGCGCGCGAAATGCGCGCACTGGAGCGCGTGCTCGAGCTGCGAGACGGGCTCACCGATGTAATCGGCGCTGGAGGAGCGCTCAAGCCACGCGAACACGTCGCGGAGAGCGTCAGTTGGGGTGTGAAGCATTCGTCGGCGACGATACTCAGGGCGTCTTGAAAATTCGAGTTTTATTTCGGTCAGGGCGCCGGTTGCGCGCGCGATTCATTGCACTACCGAAAATGTATCACTGAGCGACATCGCTGGTGAGCTCCATGAGCGTCGTCAGATCGACGCTCACCGTGTCGAGCTTTCCGCCGGGCTGGAGCGTCGGATACATGATGTCGTTGACGTCCGAGCCGTGCTGCAGGCCGAGAAAGTGGCCGAGCTCGTGGGCGAAGGCCTTGCGCTGGCTCGTGGCCAGGCCGCTCACGCAGTCGCCGGAGCAGAGCGGGATCGTGTTGTTGATCATCACGACGGCGCCTTCAATCTCGCTGCCGGCCCAGTTCACGGTCGTGAGGCCGGCGACGTTCGGGCCGAAC
>JACQAX010000042.1 GCA_016194795.1 Deltaproteobacteria bacterium
TCGCGCTCTTCGTCCGCGAGGGGCTTCGAGAAAAACGGCTGGCGCGAACGCTCGCCCTCCCGGGCGTCTTTGGGTTGCTTTACGCGCTCATTCTCTTCGACAGCAACTGGCGCAACGTGGGCGATGCCTTCATCAGCGAGAAGGTGCGTCAGCTCACGCTCAATCCCGACACGCTCTACCACGCGTCGGTCGCCGCGATGTTCAAGGGCTACCACCACATCGGCACCGGGCTGCACGGGTTCCGCCACATGAGCTACCACGTGCTCTCGCACATGCTCTACGGCTGGACGTCGCGCCTGCTCACCATCGACGTCACCGAGGTCTATGGCTTCGCCAATTTCATCGCTTTCGGGGCGCTGCTCGTCACGGGCATGCTGCGCGTGGTGGCTGAGCTCCCGGTGAAGCTCGAGCGCAAGTTCGCGGTCGCCAACCTGCTGCTGATCGGCGGGCCGCTCTCGCAGGCGTTCGGCTGGTTCACCGACAGCTATTTCGTCTCCGAGTCGTACCTCATCGGGCTGCTGACGCTTTCGGGGGCGATGGCGTTGATGGTTCGCCTCGCGAGCGCCCGCAAGGTCTCGCGCGGCGATCTCGCGCTGCTGCTCGCGTATCTTCCGGTCGTCTCGCTCGGCAAGATCTCGGTCGGCGTGATTCTCACGGTTTCGGCGTTGCTGCTGCTCGCGGTCCATGCGGGGATGGCCTTGCGCGAGCGCGCCGCGGCTCTCGGCGCGACGCTCGTCGCCGGCGGCCTCGGCTATCTTCTCGCCAAGCAGAAGCCGGTACCAGGGCTCGAGGCGAAGTTTCATTGGAAGCATTATCAGAACGCGGCGGCGGATCCGTCGCTGCTGCATTTCGTCTTCACGCAGTTCGTCTTCGTCTTCCTGCTGGTTCCGGCGCTCGTGATCGTCTGGCCGCGCCTCAAGACCGAGCGCGAGCGGCTGACCTGGCTGCTGGTGGTCTTCGCCGGGGCGGCGATCGGCTTTCTCGCGCTCAATCTCACGCTCGACAGCTCGGGCTACTATTTCGCGAACGTGCACACGTTCATGGCGCTGCCCTGCCTCGCGCTTTTTCTCGCGGCCAACCCCGATCCGTTGCGCCAGGCTTTCGACTCGCGGCGCGCGCGGGCCGTTTACCCCGCGCTGCTCGTCTATCTTCTTCTCGCGGCGACCGTGAGCTATTTCACCTGGGTCTTCCCGGCCCATCTCGAGGTCGGAGCGGCAAGCCCGCCGTGTTCGGATTGCCGGAGGCGGGTCCCGGATGCTACATGTTCGTCAGGGGCTACGAGACGTATACCGACGAGGACTATCTCGCTTCGGCTCATAAAGACTATTCCCATGAAGAGCTCTGTCGCGAGGTCGCGAGGCACGGGTTTCACGGTTATTACCGCGTGACCCGGGCCGGTGGCGCGGTCAAGCGGCTTTGCGAAGGAAGGAACCAATGAAAGTCGTGCTTTTGTGCGGTGGACAGGGAACGCGGCTCGCCGAAGAGACGGGTGTGCGCCCCAAGCCGATGGTGACGATCGGCACGCATCCGATTCTGTGGCACATCATGAACGTCTACGGCGCGCAGGGCTTCAACGAGTTCGTGCTGGCGCTCGGCTACAAGGGCGACATGATCAAGGAGTACTTTCTCAAGTACTACGCGCTCAACAGCGACTTCACCGTCGACCTGGCCTCGGGTGGCGTCACCCACGAGACGCGCACCTGCCGCCGCAACTGGAAGGTGAGTCTCGCCGACACGGGCGAGCGCACTCAAACCGGCGGGCGCCTGAAGCGTCTCGAAAAGCAGCTCCGTCCCGAGGGCACCTTCATGGTCACCTACGGCGACGGCCTTTCGAACGTCAACGCCACCGAGCTGCTCAAGTTCCATCGCGCGCACGGCAAGCTCGCGACGGTCACGGCGGTGCGGCCCACGGCGCGTTTCGGCGGCCTGCGCCTCGACGGCGACCGCGTCGAGCATTTCAAAGAGAAGCCCCAGTCGGGCGAAGGCTGGATCAACGGCGGCTTCTTCGTCTTCGAGCCGGGCATCTTCGACCATCTCGAGGGCGACCAGTCGGTGCTCGAGACCGCGCCACTCGAAAACCTCGTCAAAAAGGGCGAGCTCATGGCTTATCGCCATGAGGGCTTCTGGCAGTGCATGGACACCGTGCGCGAACGCCAGCTGCTCGAGGACCTCTGGGTCAAGGGCGGCGCGCCCTGGAAGACGTGGAAGGATTGACGAAGGTGCCCAAGGGCAAACGCGTACTGCTGACGGGCCACACGGGCTTCAAGGGAGCGTGGCTCGCGCTCGAGCTGCATTCGCTCGGCGCCGAGGTGCACGGCTTCAGCCTGCCCGAAGCGCCGCCCGCGGCGTACTCCGCGCTGGGCGTGCGCTCGCTGCTCAAGAGCGAGAAGCTCGGCGACCTCCGCGACTTCGATGCCTTCAGCGCGTTCTACGATTCGGTGGAGCCCGAGCTCGTGCTGCACCTCGCGGCGCAGTCGCTCGTGCGCGAGTCGTACAAAGACCCGCTCGGCACGGTCGCCACCAACGTGCAGGGCACCGCGCACGTGCTCGAGGCCCTGCGCCGCGCCGGCGGCGGCGCCGCCTGCGTCGTCGTCACGAGCGACAAGTGCTACGAGAACCGCGAGAGCGGACAGGCCTATCGCGAGACCGATCCGATGGGCGGGCACGATCTCTATAGCGCGTCGAAAGGCGCCGCCGAAATCATCACGGCATCGTACCGTTCGTCGTTCGGGCTCAATGTCGCTTCGGCCCGCGCCGGCAATGTCATCGGCGGCGGCGACTACGCAGTCGACCGCATCGC
The DNA here is from genome assembly GCA_016194795.1 of Deltaproteobacteria bacterium. Classification (GTDB taxonomy): domain Bacteria; phylum Bdellovibrionota; class UBA1018; order UBA1018; family UBA923; genus JACQAX01. The sequence goes on from JACQAX010000042.1 coordinate 2,801, forward strand.
GCCCGACTGCGCGCGGGCGCTGGCGACGGGGCAAGTCGTTCGCGTACGCAATCCGGCATCGGTGCGTCCGTGGCAGCACGTGCTCGAACCGCTTTCGGGTTACCTTGCGCTCGCCGAGCGTCTGCTCGGGCCCAAGAGTGCCGAATATCGCGAGGGCTGGAATTTTGGGCCGGGTTCGGCTGACACCGTGACCGTCGGCGACTTCGCGAAGAATTTCGTCGCGGAGTGGGGAAGCGGCAAGATCGAAACCGCCGTTGATCCGAACGCTCCTCATGAAGCGAAGCTCCTTCATCTTGACGTCGAGAAGGCGCGCACGCGCCTCGGCTGGCAGCCCACCTGGAATGCCGAGCGCGCCATTCGCGAGACGGTCGAGTGGTACAAGAAGTATGAAGCCGGTCCGAAGGTGGTGGGTTCGATGCGGGACTTCAGCTTGGAACAGATCAAGCGATTCACCACTTGAAGCTAGGCCGTCTATGGATGGGGCGTAATGGCGATAATCGTAATCACGTTCTTGCCAGGACCGTAGTGCCAGAAGATGCGATAGGCTGCGGCGGTTTTATTTTCGGCATAGGCTTCGAAAATCTCTTCGCCATTTGCGCCTGCGAGAGACGAATATTTGTGGGTATTCAACCCGGGATGACGCGGATTGGCTTCGAGATAGCCCAGGGCTTTGCGCACCGCTTTCAGGCGCTTTTCAAGCCCCTTGTCGTTTTCGAGCGTGCGGAGGTTCGTGTCTGCTTCTTGGGTGAACTTGAGATCGAAGGACATTTCGGGTCATTCGTCTTTCTCGTCAGCGAACTTAGCAAAGGCGCCGCGTGAACGTACTTCGCCTTTCGCAGATTGGGCGAGGCCAGTCTTTACGCTTTCGAGCGCGCGCTTGTTCTCAAAAAGCCATTTCTCGCGCGCAGGGATCTCGACCATAGGCTCTAAGAGAAAGCCGCCGCCCGGTTGCTCAGACACGAGAAAGCTGCTGACGCCCTCGGCGAGCTTGCCCAACGTGATCCGGCCCTTGGAGTCCGGTCTGACTTGGACGGTCTTTTTGCTAGCGGATGATCGCGACATTGTTTGACTCCTAAGCCCATTATCGCCAAAAGTGGGAAATAAGTAAAGTGGGAAATTATACCAATCCCACACGTCAAGTATACGATATCATTTAATAATTTTTCGTCAGAAGCCGTGTTCGCCGGAGCAATGTCCAGTACTGTCGCTCTTGGTGACAGTGTAGCCAGCCAACCCAACCTGATTC
>JACQAX010000387.1 GCA_016194795.1 Deltaproteobacteria bacterium
GCGCTGAGCGAGAGCTGGAAGCGCCCGCGGTTTTCCTGCTCCTCCGTCGTGAGCACGACGGGTTTTTCGGCCGGCGCGGTCGGCGTCGGCGAGGGAGTCGGGGTCGGTTTCGGCACCGGCTTTTTTACCTCGGGCGGCGGCAGCGCCTCGATCTCGATCTCCTCGGGCTCGCTGAACGGCCCTTCGGTGCCCGTGGCGTCGACGCTCGCGATGCGGAAATACACCGTGCGTGCCTCCTCGGTCTGCTCGGTGCGATACGAGTAGCTCGGCTGCCGGATCTTCCGATCGAACGTGACCTTCGAGAAGTCGGACGAAGGCGCGATCTGGAGGCGGTACTGGTCGGCGCCCTCCACGCTTTCCCACTCGATCTCGAGACGGATTTTTCGCGAGCGTGGCGCGGGCGCGGGCTCGGCGAGCGCGGCAAGCCAGCGCATCCATTCGTAGGCGCGGTCCAGCCCGCCGGTTTCGATGCGGACCTTGGCCTTGATGCTTTTCGGGGCTTTGAGCAACGGCTTCGGCCTGACGACGAGCTTGCGCGCCTCTGACGGCGCCGAGAGCCCGAGCCCGGGACCGTAGTCGGCGCGCAGGCGCCAATAGAGCGTCTGCGGCTGCTCGTAGCTCGTCTCGATGCCGCCGTGGTCGGGCGGGGGAGTCAGCCGCGTGGGCGTCTTGAACTCGTCATCGGGCGACGTTTCGACGAAGACGCTCACGCCCTTGCGCTGCTTCCAGCGATACACCACCCCTTGGCCGACGATCACGTTCGTGTCGTCGTCGGGACCTTCGACGGCGGGCTCGGTTTTCGTCACGAGGGTGAAGCTGGCGACGGGGCTCTTGAGCGCGCCGTCCTCCGTGCGCAGCTGCCAGAAGTACGTGCCGTCGTCCTTGGGCTCGAAGCGCGCGCTGAGCTCGTCGACGTCGGCCTCGACGGCGTCGCGCAGGTCGGAGTGCCGCGACACGAAGGCTTTCACGCGGTGGTCGCGCGCGTCGCCGCCGCCCGGCGTCTTCTGGCGCCAGCCGAGCGAGACCTTCTCGTCGTCCTTCTCGCGCCCGACCGTCGCCGTGTCCGGCGCCAGCCCTTCGAAGCGCAGCGGCACCTCCGTGACCCGTGTCGCCTCGCGCGAGATCTTCGCCTCCTGGAACGCGCCCACCGTCTTGGCGTCCTTGCCGTCGCCGATCTTGATCGAGCCGTTTTCGACGTGGACGCTCACGCCGTCCGCGTCGCGCTTGAGGTGGAAGAGCGCGTCGCCGACGGCGTCCTCGATTCGAGTGTGGATGCCTTTGGCTTTGTCCTCGAAGTCGACGGCGATCGGGGCCGTGCCCGCCTTTTTCTTGCTGATCGAGCCGTCGATAAGACGCAACACTATTTTGCCGGACGCGCCGGCCTCGCTCTTTTCGAGCAGCACGAGGCTGTCGGGCTCGACGTCGAGGAGCGCCCCGTCGTTGAACTCGATGTTCGCGCGCGCGTCGGCGAGCGTCAGGATCGCGTCCTCGCGCCGAAGCTGGGCCCCCGCGCTCGGCACGCTCCAGGTGATCGTCCCGGCCGATCGGCTGCGCACCTCGTTGACGCCATTGCGGAAAGTGGCGATCACGGGCCGGTTGCTCGAGTAGGTGCCGCTGGGACGCCCGAGGTCGAAGAAAATAGCATAGAGCTCAGCTGCCAGAAGCAGCGAGCACACGAGTGCCGGCAACAATAGTCGCGGGCGCTGCGTCGTTTCCGGTTCCCGAGCGAGCTCAGTACCGGGCATCGTCAAGGCATCCCTTCCCTAGGATTCTCTTGCACGTCGGATCTCTTGCACCTCATGTGCGATATGACATACTGATTACGTACTCATATATATTGTATGGCGATCGGCTACAAATTTCCAATTCGATACAAGATTTTGGCGATGTTGAGCGTGGTCGTAATGGCCGCGGTCGCCGTCTATTTGTACATCGCGGTCCGACTGTTTTACGAGGACAAGACCGAGCTCGTCTACGAGCTGAACCAGAACACCGTGCGCACGCTCTCGGCGGAAGTTCGCGCCGACATCGACCGGGTCCTCGACAAGCTCCGGCTGGTCGCCGCGCTCGCCGTCACCGACAAGAAAACGGCGGCCGCGCGCGAGGCAACTTTTGCCGAGGCGTTCGGCGGCGAGGAGGAGCTGGTAAAGGTTGCCGTGCTCGAGGCTCGCGCGGACGCCGGCAGCAAGTCCCCGCAGCGCGTTTTCGTGAAGACCTGGACAAAGTATCTCGAGGCCTATCGCCGCAAGGACGACGCCGAGGCGTTTCTCGCGCACGTGCGCGACGTCGTTCCGGTGCCGTTCGAGAAGGTGACGGCCGAGGGGGCGTGGGTACGCAACTCGACGCTGCACGAAGAGAACAGCCCGCCTCTCATGACCGTCGCGGTCGCCATCGACACCGGCGACGCGTCGGTGAAGCGAGTCGTCTACGCCGATGTTCGCCTCGACCGCATGCTCGAGTCGCTCGCCGCCGGCGGCATCACCCAGACGGTCGTCGTCGACTCCGAAGGCAAGGCGCTCGCCAGCTCCGACCAGGAGCTCGTCTCGAAGGGCGCCGATCTCTCGCAGAACCCGCTCGTGAAAAAGGCGCTCGCGTCGAAAACGCGCTCCGAGGTGCATAAGTTCGACGCCGGTGGCAAGTCGTTCCTCGGCTCCTACCATCGCACCGGCGTCGCCGGGGTGCTCGTCGTCTCGCGCGTCGAGACCGAGCAGGCTTTCGCCGCCGCCGAGCGCCTCATCCGCAAGTCGCTCATCTACGCCCTGCTGATCGTGACCGCCGCGTTCCTCTGCGCGCTCTTCTTCGCGCACCACCTCACCGCGCCGATCCAGACGATGCTCGAGGCCACGCATCGCATCGCGCGCGGCGAGTTCGAGCGCAAGGTCGACGTGAGGTCGCACGACGAGCTGGCGGTGCTCGCCAGCTCGTTCAACTCCATGACCGAGGACCTGCGCCAGTCGCGCGACCAGATCCAGGAATATTCGCGCGATCTCGAGAAGAAGGTGAAAGACCGCACCGCGCGCCTCGAGGCGTCCAATATCGCCATCAAAGAGGCGCAGGAGGCGCTCGTCCGCACGACGCGTCTCGCGAGCGTCGGCGAGATCGCGGGCCGCGCCGCCCACGAGGTGCTCAACCCGCTCACCAACGTCACGACGCGTCTCGAGAAGATGCAGAACCTCAGCGCCAAGCCCGACCGCGACGACCTCCATCTCCTGCTCGAGATCGTCCAGGCCTGGACCAAGGAGCTCGAGAGCGGGGGGCGCGACGCGCTCTACAAGAGCCTCGCCGCGCCAAGCACGGCGCAGGAAGGGAAGACGCTTCTCGAAGAGGACGTCGGCAACCTCAAGGCCATCGCCGGCGATCTTTCGCGCCGCCTCGACGACCGTTCCCACGATCTCGACTTCCTGCTCAAGGAGGCCGGGCGCATCAACAAGATCGTCAACGGCATGCGCCAGCTCACGCGCGTCTCGGGCAACCGAAGGCAGGTTCCGGTCCACAAGGTCGTGGCCGACGCCGTCGCCACGATGGCCGACCTGCTCGAGAAGAACCGTATCAAGGTCGAAACAAATCTCTGCGGAGCCGACCCCCAGATCCTCGCCGACAGCGACGAGCTGATGCAGGTGTTCTCCAACCTCGTGCGCAACTCGATGCAGGCGATCCAGGAGGCCAGGGGCAAGGGAGCCCCGGTCGGCGAGCCCGCCCGGGTCTGGTTCTCGACCGAGCTGGCCAGCCGCGACGGTGTCGACAAGGTGCTCATCCGCGTCTGCGACAACGGCCCGGGCATCGCCGCCGAGAACCTCTCGAAGGTCTTCGACGCCTCGTTCACGACGAAATCTGCCGAGGAGGGGACCGGCCTTGGCCTTTCGATATCAAGACGCTTCATTCGGGCGCTCGATGGTGAGATCATAGTCGAAAAGAGCACGGCCGGAAGCGAGACGGTCTTTTTGATCGAGCTTCCGCTCGTGACAGGAGCTCAGGGTGGCAACGCTTAACAACAGAATCATCTGTGTCGACGACGAGAAGGACATCGTGCAGGCGTATGTCGACTTTCTCGCGCCCGCTCCCGTCGCCACGCCCAAGAAGTCTTCGCGCGGCGCCACGACGCTCACGTCCGACGGTCACCGCCTACCAGGACCGCTCGGTGCAGGACATCAACCAGCTCTTCGGCCCCAAGTTCAAAGACCAATGGGACTACCTCAACAAGCCGTTCACCCAGGGCGAGATCATCCAGAAGGCCCGCCAGATGACGGGCGCCTGGAACCGCAAGCGGCACCTCGAAGAGGCGATGGACCAGCTGAAGGCCGCGCAAGAGCAGCTCGTGCGCGCCGAGAAGATGGCCGCCATCGGCCAGGTCGCGCGCGGCATCGGCCACGAGTTCGGCAACATCCTCCAGCGCATCGTCGGCAAGGCCGATCTCGCGCTCATGGAGAAAGACTCGGCCAAGCAGGCCGCGCACGCCAAGGTGATCCTCGAGGCCGCCGATCGCGCCGCCGTGATCGTGCGCAATCTCCAGAGCTTCTCGAAGGGCACCTCCCAGCGCGAGCCGATCGACCTTTCGAAGGTCATCGGCGACACGCTCGTGCTCGTCAACCACGAGTTCGCCAAGTACTCGGTCGAGCTCGTCGACAAACGTTCGGCCGTCGCGTCGATCCAGGCGAACGCCGGCGAGCTGCAGCAAGTGCTGCTCAATCTCATGATCAACGCGTTCCACGCGATGCCCGGCGGGGGCAAGCTCGAGGTCGGCTGCGCCGACGAGAACGGCGTCGCGGTGCTCTGGGTGAAGGATTCCGGCTCGGGCATCCCGCCCGAGGTTCTCCCCAAGATCTTCGAGTACGCGTTCACCACCAAGGGTGACCGCGGCAGCGGCCTGGGGCTTTCGATCTCCCAGCAGATCGCCGAGAGCCACGGCGGCAAGCTCGAGGTCGAAAGCGCGCCAGGCAAGGGCTCGACGTTCCGGATGAGAATCCCGAGGGCCAAATGAGCCGCCTCAAATCCCTTCTTCTCCAGACCAAGCAGCTGCTCCGGTCGCGCGGAAGAGCGGGGGCCGCCGAGCGCGGCGTCCGCGTCGTCGACGACGACACCGGCGCGCGCCAGACCATCTGCGAGTATCTCCG
>JACQAX010000388.1 GCA_016194795.1 Deltaproteobacteria bacterium
CCTGGAAGGTGCCGTCGACGTTGTCTTTCACCGGCTCGAGATAGATCTTCTTGAAGGCAAGCAGCTGATTCGGGTCGGCAGTGCCTTCGGCAAGCGCCCGTGGCCCGCCCGCGACCGTCGCGACGAGAAGAAACGCCGTGGTCAGGATCGGGATGGCGTTTCTATCCCGAAAGCTTCTCTTCATAGATAGCGACGAGCATCTTGAGTTCGCTGATCTGTTCCTGGGCTTGGGTGAGTTGTTCTTCGAGCTCGCGCACGCGCGAGTATACCGACATGTCCAGCGAAGAGGCCGAGGTGCCGTCCCAGCTCGGTCGCGGCGCGGCCGTGGCCATCATGGCGGTTTTCGGGGCAGCGACACCGGCGTCGGCGAGCAGAAGGTAGCGGCCGTTCTCGATCTTGTACCTGATTTTCTTGGCCTTGATGTAACGACGAAGCGTCGAGGTGCTCACCCCGCGCAGTACGGCGTAGTCCAAAATGGGTATCCAGTTCTCTTGCACGTCGTAACCTCCCACCATCAAACAAGATTTTATTTTCCCGGAGGTTGAAAGTAAAGTACGATCGAACGTAGACCGCTATGGATCAACGTCGTTCACGGATTAAGATCGGCAAAAAAAAGAAAATCGCGTTTGTCTGCAGCGGCGGGGCGGCAAAGGCCGGCGCGTTTCACCTTGGCGTCGCCCTGGCCCTCCAGGAAAAGGGCTTTAAGTTCGTGGGCGGCCTGAAACGAGACCAGGTCGAGATGGAAGATTCTGCCGGGCGTCGCGTGACGGTCTACGTCGGCTCGAGCGCGGGCAGCATCATCTGCTCCTATCTCGCCAGCGGCTATACCCTCGACCAGATCTTCGACTCCTTTCTCGGGAAAAAGCGCGGCGGCCCCGACTCGCGCGTCCTGAAGCGCCTGACCTACACGACGATGTTCTCGCTGCGCAAGGAAGAGGGGCTCTTCAACACCCTGAGCCTGCTCACGGAAGGCGCGAAGCTCCCCGCCCTTGGCCGGTTCGTCCAAAGCCTGGCCAAGGACTCCTACGAGAACCTCTTCAAGTGGCGCTGGCTCAAGCTCCCCGGCCTTTTCACGACGGCCGGCATCGAACGCTACCTCCGCGAGGACGTGCTGCCATCCAACGACTTCCAGAGCTACGAGGCCGATCTTTTCATCGTCGCCACCCAGCTCAACCACTCCAAGAAAGTCGTCTTCGGCAAGTTCAAGTACACGCCCGAGGACAAGACCGTCACCTACGTCAACGAGACGAAGATCTCGGAGGCCTGCGCGGCGAGTACCGCGCTCTGCCCGGTGTTCGCGCCCTATGCCGTCAAGAACGACAAGGGCCATAACGTCTATTACTTCGACGGCGAGATCCGCGACACGCTCTCGACGCACGTCGGCTACGACGCGGGCGCCGACCTGGTCATCGCGAGCTACACCCACCAGCCCTACCACTTCTCGCGCGAGATCGGCTCACTGCATCAGTTCGGGATTCCGGCCATCCTCATCCAGGCGCTCTACCTGATGATCGAGCGCAAGATCGCCCAGCCGATGGAGGCCCATGCGAGGAACGCGGCCGCGCTCGACGCGACGTCGCGCTTCTTCAAGGAGCACAACCTCCCCGACAACCTGCGCACCCAATGCCTCGACCTGCTCGAGCGCAAGCTCAACTTCAAGCGGGGGGTGGACTATATCTACATCCATCCGAAGTCGTCCGACCACCAGATGTTCTTCGGCGACCACTTCAATCTCTCGGGCAAGAAGATGAGCGAGATCGTCCGCCTGGGCTTCCGCTGCTCGATCGACGTCCTGCGACGGTACGACTTCGAATGAAAAAGCCGAAAAACTCGATCCTGGCCATTTTCACGAGCTGGAAGATGGCCGTTTCGTTCATCCTCGGTTTCGTCGCCGGCATTCCGCTGGCGCTTACCGCCGCGACCCTGCAGGCGTGGATGGTCGACGCCAAGATCAGCCTGACCACGATCGGTCTCTTCTCGCTGGTCGGCCTGCCCTACACCGTGAAGTTTCTCTGGTCGCCGATCATGGACCGCTACTCGCCGCCTTTCCTCGGCAAACGCCGGGGCTGGCTCGTCGTCACGCAGCTCGCGCTGGTGCTCGCGATCTCGGCGATGGCCTTCTCGAATCCCGGCCAGTACCCGGGCACGATGGCTTTTCTGGCGCTGCTGGTCGCCTTTTGCAGCGCAAGCCACGACATCGTCAACGACGCGTTTCGGATCGAGATGCTGAGCCCCGAGGAATACGGGCTGGGCTCGAGCCTTTACGTTCTCGGCTATCGCCTCGCGATGTACGTGTCGGGCGGCGGGGCGCTGATCATGGCCGACCACATGCCCTGGCGCGCGGTTTATCTGATCATGGCGAGCACGATGGCGATCGGCGTGGTCACGACGCTGCTGTCGCCGGAGGCGATCGCGAAACCCAAACAGCTCAAGAGCCTGAAAGACGCGACCGTCCAGCCGCTCGTCGAATATTTCAAGCGAAGCGGCGCCATCGAGATCCTCGCCTTCCTCATCATCTACAAGCTCGACACGAACCTGACCGTCGCGATGACCACGCCGTTCATGATGAAGATCGGTTTCACGAAAACCGACATCGGCGCGGTGGTGAAGGGGTTCGGCACGTTCGCGCTCATGGGCGGGACGCTGCTCGCCGGAATGGCGATGCTGAAGCTCGGGCTTCGGCGCTCGCTCTGGATCTTCGGCATCCTTCAGGCCGTCGCCGGGCTTACCTACATGGCGCTGGCCCAGGCCGGCCACAACTACCCGCTCATGGTCGCGTCGATCACGACCGAGAACTTCTTCAGCGGCATGGGCCTCGCCGCTCAAAGCGCCTTCATGATGGCCATGGTCGACAAACGCTTCACGGCCACGCAGTATTCGCTGATCACGTCGTTCATGGCGCTCTCGCGTTACGTCACGGGCGCGCCCTCCGGCTGGCTCGCCGACCACGTGAGCTGGCCCACCTATTTCATCATCTGCACCCTCATCGGCATCCCCGGGCTGCTCCTCCTCCTGCGCTTCGATCGCTGGAAGATGCCCTCGGCCGACAAAGAGTGAGCGTCACTTCTTCTTTTTCGGCTCGGGCGGCTTGTAGCTCGCGCCGACGTCGACGCCCACGTCCTGGGACGCGTGCTGAAGCGTGTCGTTGAGCGCGAGAAACGAAGCCTCGATGAGCTTCTTTCCGGCGGGCGTCTTCGCGAACGCGATCAGCTTGCGGATCTCGTCGTCGGTGGCCTCGCGATAAACGAAGGCGTACGTCGCGAACGTTTTCTTGCGGATCTCGGGCGCGGCCTTCGTCCTGAAGTCGGCGAGCCGCTTGCGAGCCTGCGCGACCCGCTCCGGAGACGAGCCACCCGGCTCGAAGGCCATCAGCCCCACCATGATGCCCCAGCTCATGTTGACGTCGAGATCGAGAAACAGCGCGCTTCCCCTCATGGCCTCATCGAGCTCCTTCAAGAGCCTGGCTCGCGCGGGCGGCTTCTTCTCGATCGCGGCCGCGAAGGCGCGAAGCTCCGCCATCTTCTCGCCGGTGGTGTTCTCGGCCTGCAGCTTCGAGAGCTTCTTTCCGATCGGGCTCTCGTACCACTTCAGGCATTCGCGGATGGTGTCGTCGGAAAGCGAGGACAAAAATACCTCTTCGTAACGCGGAAACAGCTTCGCCTCGTCGAACTCCGTTTCCACGGCCAGCTTGAGGATCGCGAACGCGTCCGGGGCGATCTTCGGCTTGACGGGGTAGAGGCCCGCGACGATCTGCGAGCGCATGTTCTTGAGATCCTGCTCCGCGCCGTCGAGCGCGATCAGCTTGCGAGCCGCGTCGATGTCGGTGGCGTGAGATAACGCGAGCGCGAGAGCCAGCACGAGCTTCGTCATGCTCTTGAGAATAGCCGAACTCGAGTCAAAGTGTTACCCTGGACCGCATGCGAAAAATCCTGTTCGTCTCGTTTCTCCTGGCGCTCTTTTCCTCTTCCGCGCTGGCCACGCCTTACGAAGACGCGTGCGCGCGCATCGCCAAAGGCGGCGGTTCCGACGCCAAGCGCCTCCACCAGCTGTTCGCCGAGGAGTGGCGGTGGGCTCAGACGGAGTATCCCGAGGACGGGACCTTCAACGGCTACCCCGGCGTCAACGATCGCTGGACCGACGAGTCGCTCGCCGCCATCGAGCGCCGCCATCGCGAGCTCGAGGCGCCGCTCAAGGCGCTGAAAAGCATTCGTCGCGCGGCGCTCTCCAGCGCCGACAAGCTCAACTACGACCTGTTTCGCCGCAACGCCGAGGAGCAGCTCGAGGGGCGCCGCTTTCCCGACGAGCTGACGCCCGTCCACCAGCTGAGCGGCCCGCAGCAGCTCGTGCCG
>JACQAX010000389.1 GCA_016194795.1 Deltaproteobacteria bacterium
CGTCTCGCCGCTCGCGGGCGAGGTGATCGTGACGACGGGGCCGGTCGCGTCGACCGTGAAGGCGCGCATGGCCTCGCCCTGGTTGCCGATCGGGTCGGTCGCGACGACGACGAAGGTGTGCACGCCGCTCTTGAGGACGGCGTCGACGCTGCCGCCGGCGCACGGCAGGGCCGCGCCGTCGATCGAGCACGCGATCGTCGCGACCTCGGGCCCGGAGGCATCGACCGTGAAGGTGAAGCGCACGGCCGGTCCGACGGTCGCGCCGCCTTGCGGGCCGGAGTCGATCGTCACGACGGGGCCCATCGTGTCGACGGTGAAATGCGCTTCGGCCGGAGTCGGATCGACGTTGCCGGCGGGATCGGTCGCGTAGACGCGAAAAACGTGGGCTCCGTCCTGCAGCGCATAGCTCTTGCCGGACGTGCAGCGCTCGGCGGGCTTGTCGTCGAGCTGGCAGGTGAAGGTGGCCTGCGCCTCGTTGGAGGAGAAGGTGAAGCTCGCTTCGCTCATCGATACCGTGCCGCTCGGGCCGCCGGTGATCATCGTGTCCGGCGTGCTCGAGTCGACGGTCCAGGTGTAGCTCGCGGGCGAGGGGTCGGCGGTGCCGCCGAGAACCGCGCGCACGCGGAACTTGTGCGTGCCTTCAGCGACCACGGCATGGAACGCCGATTGGCAGGGGGCGTACGCCTTGTCGTCGAGCTTGCATTCGAAGGTCGCGTCGAGCGTCTCGGGCGAGGCGAACTCGAAGACCGCGGTGGTCTGGTTCGTCACGGCGTCGGGGTGGTTGAGGAGCATCGTGTTGGGGCCGAGCGAGTCGTCGTAGCATTTGTTGTCATCGACGTTGCAGCTGAAGCCCGAGGGGCAGGCGCCCTTCGCGTCGCAGGCCTGGAGCGTTTCCGGATCCGGACCGGTGCAGCCCGCGGCAAAAAGGACGACGAGGCCAACGACGAGCAAAAGGGGTGAGTTGCGCATGGGTGAGCGTTTAACTCAAGTAATGCTGCGACGCAATAGAAAACGTGTCCTCAGTAGTGATCTCACAAGTTTATTTCTTCCCGATTTTTACCGAGAGCGTGAGCGTGAAGCGGGCCACGGGTTCGTCGCCGTATTTGGAAGGAACGGTGGCGGTGACCTGGACGGGCATGTTCTGGCGCTCACCGGAGGCCGCCGCCTGGTCGATCAAGGCCTTTACCTTGGCCCCCTCGTCGCAGACGAAATGCACGTCGCCATCGGCGCGCTTGAGGAAGTCGGCGTGGAAGTCTTTGAACGCCAGCGAGAACTTCTTGCTTCGCTCGCGCCCGAGCTTCATCGCGAGAATTCCGCCGGCGCAGTCGGCGCCCACCGAGAGCGCGCCGAAGTACATCGAGCTCAGATGGTTCTTCGTGTTGTAGGTGAGCGGGATCTTGATCTCCACGCGCTCGTTCGAGAGCTCGAGCACGCGGGGACGCACGAAGAAGATCATCGGGATCTTGAGCAGGCCGAACGATCTTAAAAAAAGAGTCTCGCGAAGCAGGGTGCGCATCTTCTTATTAATCACCGCGCCGGCCGGAAAGTACAAGGATTCCTGGATCCCACGTCGGCACCGCGCTCGTGCTCAAGGCCAGGCGCTTGCAAGCCGGGCTGAGGAACCACTTGGATTCGGCGAGCTGGCTGAGCTCGGCGCAGGTTTTCTCGAAGCCTGCGAGCGGGCACGTCTGGCCGCGCCGGCCCAGGTTCGTGAGCACCGTCGCGCCCATGCTCCGGGTGAACTGCGAGCAGTTGATCGCCTCGTCCCAGGCGTCGGTGACGTAGTCTTTCCAGTCGAAGTCGCGCACGCGCACGAACTTGCCTTCGCGGCACGTGAAGTAGGGGCTCTTGCCGTCCACGATCGACCAGTAAAAGGTCGCGCCCGCGTAGTTGGCCGCGAGATCGGCGTACGACTTGATGCAGCTCACGAGCAGGCCGAAGTAACTCTCCTCGGTACGGATGCCCCAGCCCATAGCGCGCTCGAGCGAGCCGCCCTCTTCGCTCCAGAGCTGGTAGGTCTTGTAGCCTTCGGCCATGAAGTGGCCGAGCTTGTCGGTGCCGATGACGTGGCCGTTCACGCGGATGGAGTTGGCGATGCCCGAAGCCTTGAGCAGCGGGTACTTCCAGCCGTTGAAGCCGTTGTAGATGCTTTCCGGGCTGTTGGGATCATCCTGAAGTCGCTCGATGAGCTTCGAGTGCTCGGCCCATTTCTCGACGATGCCCACGGGGGTCGTGGCGAGCTGGCGATCGAGCTTCCGGAAGAGGCGTTCGCGATCGCACTTCTTGTCGGTGTCGTTGGCCTTGGCCAGCGCGGCGTCGAGCAGCTCGTTGGTGTACGTGTTGAGCACGTCGAGCGCGTCTTTGACCGGGCGGTCGCGGCCGGTGAAGTTGTCGCACTCCATTGCAAGAGCGCTGGCGGGAACGGCGAGAAGGGAAAGCAAAACGATGCAAAAATTTTTCATTGAGAGATGGCTCCGGTCTACAGTCGGCGCATTAGCATCGTGTGTGCAGCGCGTCGAGCGGAACACATTGGAGTAAAATGTTTAGAACTTTTTTCGTCACCTATTGCCTGTCCCGGGACAGGCGTTCACTCTTCGCGAGATTCCAACCGCGTGAGCAGGCTGTACGCGCAAGGCACGACAAAGAGCGTGAGCACCGTCGAGACGACGACGCCACCGATGATCGAAACCGCCATCGGCACCGTGGTCTCCGCCCCCGGACCGATCGAAAGCGCCTCGGGAAGCGCCGCCGCGACCGTCGCCACCGAGGTCATGATGATCGGACGCAGGCGCACGGGGCAGGCGGCGAGCAGGGCGTCCTTCACGTCCGCGCCCTCGGCCCGCTTCTGGTTCGTGAAGTCGACGAGCAGAATCGAGTTCTTCTTCACGATCCCCATCAGCAAGATGAAGCCGATCAGGCTGTAGATGTTGATGGACTGGTGCATGGCCCACAGGCCGATGAGCGCGCCCGAGAAGCTGAAGGGCAGGGCCATGAGCACCGACACGGGATGGACGAACGAGTTGAACTGCGAGGCGAGCACCATGTACGAGACGAGAATGCCGAGCAGCATGGCGAACAGCAGGCTCTGGAACGACTCCTTGAAGCTCTGGGAGCTGCCGGTCATCTTGAGCGAGTAGCCCGCCGGGAGCATCGAGCGCGCGAGCTTCTCGGTGGCCGTTAGAGCGTCCTGCTGAGACCAGCCCTGCGCCGGGTTGGCGTGCACGGTGATGGCGCGCGCGCGGTTGAGGCGCGAGATGAGCGTGAGGCTCGGCTTGATCTGGTGGTCGACGAGCTCCGAGAGGCGCACCGTTTCGCCGCGGTTGTTGCGGATGTGGATGCGCTCGAGGTCGACGGCCTTGTCGCGCTGGGAGGCGAGCAGCCGAAGCTCGATCGCGTAGCGGTGGTCGGCCTTCTGGTACTGGGTCGTGCCGTTGAGGATCGCCCCGCCCACGAGCGCGTTGATCGACTTGGTGACCGAGCTGAGCGAGACGCCGTGCCGGGCGAGCTTTTCGCGGTTCGGCACGAGCTGCACCTCGGGCATGCCCTTCTGGATGTCGGTGTTGACGTCGACGGCGAAACCCGACTTCGTCATCGCCTCCATGAGGTCGTTGGTGAAGGCGGTGAGCTTCTCCCAGTCGGGGCCCTGGACGACGAACTCGATCGGAAAGCCGCGGGAAGACGCGAAGCCGCGCAGGCTCAGGTCCTGGATGTTGATCTGCATGCCCTTGACCTGCCCTTTGAGGTCTTTGCGGAACTTCTCGATGAGGTCGGCCTGCGAGAGCTTTCGCTTGTCGCGGTCGACGAGCATGATGATGCTTCAGCAGATACTCCTCGACGAGCGCGATCTTGACGTCGGTCTGCCCGAGCGCCGAGCCCACGGGCAGCTTGAAGCGCATCATGATCATCGACTGGTCCTGGGCCGGCAGCATCTCGCTCGGGACGAGCTTGGCGACGAGCAGGCTCGCGACGAAGAGGACGAGCGTCACGCCGATCGTTTTCCAGCGGTGGCGCAGGAGCACGCCGAGCACGCGCTGGTAGCGCGCGGCCAGCCGGTGGAAGAGGCGGTCGACGAAGCCGGCCAGGCCCTTGGCCTGGTGGGCGACATGCAAAAAGCGCGAGCAGCGCATCGGCGTGAGCGTGAGCGCTTCGAGCAGCGAGAGCAGCACGGCGACAGTGACGGTGATGCCGTACTGGAGGAAGTAGCGGCCGATCACGCCCTTCATGAAGATGACGGGCATGAAGATGGCCACGACGGCGATCGTCGCGGCGACGGCCGCGAAGGTGATTTCCCGGGAGCCCTTGATCGCCGCCTCGCGTTTTTTCTCGCCGAGCTCGCGGTGGCGCACGATGTTCTCGAGCATCATGATGGCGTCGTCGACGACGATGCCGATGGCGAGCGACAGGCCGAGCAGCGTGAAGGTGTTGAGCGTGAAGCCGAAGAAATAAAAGGCGGTGAACGCGCCGACGATCGACGTCGGGATGGCCATGAGGACGTTCACCGTCGAGGACCACGATCCGAGGAAGAGGTAGCACACGAGCGACGTGAGCAGCGCCGAGAGCGCCAGCATGAACACGAGCTCGTCGACCGACTGCTTGATGAAGCGCGTGTTGTCCGTGCGCAGGCCGACGTGGTACCCCTTCGGGATCAACGGCTGGATCTCCTCCAGGCGCTTGCGCGTGAGGCGCGCGACCTCGACGGCGTTGGCGCCGTGCTGCTTGAGGATGCCCAGGCCCACCGCGAGCTTGCCGTTGATGCGCGTGATCTTGCGGACGTCGGCCAGGCCCTCCTCGATCGTCGAGACGTCCGAGAGGTGGAGCTTCTTGTAGTTCGGGCCCTCGCCGCCGCGGTTGTTGATGAGGATCTTGCCGAAGTCGACGGGGTTGCGCGCCTCGCCCATGATGCGAACGTTGTACTCGCGGTCGTGGCTCTCGAGGCGTCCGGCCGGGGTCTCGAGGTGCTCCTGGGTGATCGACGAGAGCATGTCCTCGGCGGTGAGGTGGTAGTGGTCGAGCTTCTCGAGGTCGGCCCAGACGCGCAGCGCGGGGTCGACGTAGCCGCCGAGCGCGACGTTCCCGACGCCCTCGACGGTGGCGAACTGGTTGAAGAGGACGTTGCGCGCGTACATCATCATCTCGACGCGCGAGGCCTTGGGGTCGTCGGCGGTGAGCGCGACCCAGAGGATCGGCGAGTCTTCCGGGTTGCTCTTGCGCAGCGTGGGCGGCGTCATGTCGACGGGCATGATGTTTCGGACCTGGTTGATGCGCGTCTGCAGCTCCTGCATCGACTCGTCGATGTTGCGACCGAGCTCGAACTCCACGGCGATCGAGCCCGAGCTCTGCTGCGCCGTCGAGTTGACGCTGCGGATGCCGTCGATCTGCATGATCGCGTCTTCCATCGGGTCGAGCACCTGGGCTTCCATGACCTCGGGAGCCGCGCCGGGCAGCGTGACCGATACGCTCACCACCGGAAAGTCGACATCGGGCAGCTGGCTCACCCCGAGGCGGGTGAACGAGAGCACCCCGAACACGATGAGCGCGGCCATCAGCATCCAGGCGAAGACGGGCCTGCGGATCGAAAGCTCGGAGAGGCTCACGCCGTGTCCTCGACTTCGGGACGCTCGAAGCGGGTGAAGAGGCTATAGACGCACGGGACGACGTAGAGGGTGAGAAACGTCGACACGAGCACGCCGCCGACGATCGAGATCGACATCGGAATTCGCGTCTCGGCGCCGGGCCCGAAGTTGACCGCGCCCGGCAGGGCGCCGGCGACGGTCGCGACCGAGGTCATGAGTATCGGCCGCAGTCGCACGGGGCAGGCGTGCAGGAGGGCGGTCGTCGCGTCATCGCCCTCGGCGCGCCGCTGGTTGGTGAAGTCGACGAGCAGAATCGAGTTCTTCTTCACGATCCCCATCAGGAGAATGAGGCCGATCATCGAGAACAGGCTCAACGACTGGTGGGTGAGCGCCAGCGCGAGCAGCGCCCCCGAGAGGCTGAACGGCAGCGCCAACAGCACGGTCA